>NZ_JBRCOK010000108.1:0-8878 GCF_053501535.1 Bellilinea sp.
CCGCACAGAAACGCCGTTGAGCGAACATGACAGCCTTGCGGGGAAGGGGGGCATAGGGGGGTTGGGGCGAGCAGATAAATTGTTTTATTGGCGTTGCCAGCCTGTGGTTTGACCATTTTTAACCTTGAAAAAGCCACGGCTGGGCTGCACATTTCCTTGACAACCCCTTGCCGTAAGGCTATACTATAAATGTTTGAACACGGGGAGCCCGGCGCACCGGGCTGAGAGGAGGGCTGAAACCGCCCTCGACCCGCTGAACCTGATCCGGGTAATGCCGGCGGAGGGAGAAAATACACCGCTTGCGATGTCTTCCCTCCTCACCGGCGAGGAGGTTTTTTGTTGTGACCACCACACGAGCAGTTATTTTTGCCAACGGCGAGCTGAAGGATGGCGAGGCCGTCCGCCGCTGGCTGCGCCCCGACGATTATCTGATTGCGGCTGACGGCGGGCTGCGCCACCTGCAAAGGCTGGGCCTGCAGCCCCACCGCCTCATCGGTGACCTCGATTCGCTCACGCCGGAAGAAGCGGCCGCCCTGCAAGAAGCCGGCGTGCAGGTCGAACGCCACCCCGCCGAAAAGGACGAAACCGATCTCGAACTGGCAATCCAGTACGCACTGCAACAGGGTTACCGGCAAATGCGTATCGTGGCAGCCCTCGGCGGGCGGCTCGATCAGACCCTTGCCAACCTGGCTCTGCTGGAAATGCCCGGCCTGGAAGGGGTGGATGTCCGCCTGGATGACGGGCAGGAAGAAATCTTCATCATCCGCGATCAGGCGGTGGTGGAAGGCGCCGCGGGGGATACCGTCTCGCTGCTGGCCATGAACGAATGCACCAAAGGCATCGTCACCAGCGGATTGAAGTACGCGCTGAACCATGAAACGCTGTGTCCCAACCGCACGCGCGGCATCAGCAACGAGATGACCGCCGAGCGCGCTGAAA
Organism: Bellilinea sp.; assembly: GCF_053501535.1. Taxonomy (NCBI): domain Bacteria; kingdom Bacillati; phylum Chloroflexota; class Anaerolineae; order Anaerolineales; family Anaerolineaceae; genus Bellilinea; species Bellilinea sp. Next base: position 940 of record NZ_JBRCOK010000108.1, read on the forward strand.
TCCGCCTGCTGACCGGCAAGCTGCTGTGCATGCACACCCGCCGCCCGTCGTCAGAGGGGTGATTCACCCCAGACGGCTGCACCTTCCTCCGACTCGGGAAAGATTTTTGGATTTCTGTTTTACCTTTGATTTGGAGGTGTCCCATGAAACCAGTAACGCGTATTGTGTGGCTGTTCAGCGCGCTGATTTTGACCCTTTCGGCCTGTGCCCAGCCGACCCCGTCCGGCCCGAGTGAATTACGGGTATTGACCCACGACTCCTTTGCCGCCAGCGAGGAGGTGATTCGCGCCTTTGAACAGGAGAACAACGTCAAATTGACCTTCCTGCCCTCCGGTGATACCGGTTCGGCGCTCAATCAGGCCATCCTCACGAAAAATGCCCCGCTGGCGGATGTCTTTTACGGGGTGGACAATACCTTCCTCTCCCGCGCCTTGAGTGAGGACATCTTCGAGCCGTATAACTCACCGCTGCTGGCAGAGATAGACGATGCCTTCAAACTCGACCCGCAGAACCGCGCCCTGCCGGTGGATTACGGGGATGTGTGCATCAACTACGACAAAGCCTACTTTGCCGAAAAGGACCTGCCCCTGCCGCAAAGTCTGGCCGACCTGACCAGGCCGGAGTATAAAGGCTTGCTGGTGGTGGAAAACCCGGCCACTTCCTCGCCCGGGCTGGCATTTTTGATGGCAACGATTGCCGCCTTCGGCGAAGAGGGCTATCTGGATTTCTGGCGGCAATTGAAAGACAACGGCGTGGTGGTGGTCAACGACTGGGAAACGGCTTATTACACCAACTTCAGCGCCTCCTCCGGGCGCGGTCCGCAGCCCATGGTGGTTTCCTACGGTTCCAGCCCGCCCGCCGAGGTCATCTTTGCCGAGCAGCCGCTGGAAGATGCGCCGACCGCCTCGCTGGTGGGTGATGGGATGTGCTTCCGCCAGATCGAGTTTGTCGGCATCCTGAAAGGGACGAAACAGCGGGCGCTGGCCGAGAAGTTTGTGGACTTCATGCTGGATGTGCGGTTTCAGGAAGACCTGCCCCTGCAGATGTTCGTCTTCCCCGTCAACCGCAAGGCACAATTGCCGCAGGAATTTGTGCGCTACGCTCAGATTCCCGCAAAACCCGCCACGCTCGACCCGGCGCTGATCGCCGAAAAGCGCGAAGCATGGATTGAAGCCTGGACACAGGCGGTCTTACGGTGAGCCTGCTGCCTGCCTCTTCCCCTGCCCGCCGCTCCCCTGAAGGGCAGCCGCCGGCGCCTGCCGTCTGGCAGGCGCTGGCTTTGTGGCTGCTGCCGCTGGTCTTTTTGCTGGTTTTCTTCTTCCTGCCGCTCGGCCGGATTTTGGGAGTAGCCGGTCAGGGGTTGCTGCAAACCGGTCTCAGCCCAACCGCCGGTGAACGCCTGCTGCGCGCGCTGGGTTTTACATTCTATCAGGCGGCGCTGTCCACTCTCCTGACCGTTCTGGTCGGCCTGCCGGGCGCATACGTGTTTGCACGCTTTGAATTTACCGGCAAGCGGCTGCTGCGTTTGCTTTCCACCCTGCCGTTCATCCTGCCGACCGTGGTGGTGGCAGCCGCCTTTAACGCACTGATCGGCCCGCGCGGCTGGTTCAACCTGCTGGCGATGGAGTGGTTCAACCTGCCCACCCCGCCGCTGAATCTGCTCAATTCGCTGCCCGCCATTTTACTGGCGCATGTCTTTTACAACACCACCATCGTCCTGCGGGTGGTGGGCAGCGCCTGGGAGCAGCTCGACCCGCGTTTGGAAGCAGCCGCGCGCGTGCTGGGGGCTTCACCCTGGCGCGCCTTTCGTGAAGTGACCCTGCCCTTGCTGCGCCCGGCGCTGCTGGCAGCGGCCTTGCTGGTGTTTCTGTTCGACTTCACCAGTTTTGGGGTGATTCTGCTGCTGGGCGGGGCGCGCTTTGCCACCCTGGAAGTGGAAATCTACATTCAGGCGCTGCACCTGCTCAACCTGCCGCTGGCCGGGCTGCTTTCGCTGGTGCAGCTGCTGTGCACCCTGCTGCTGACGGTGCTGTACACGCGGGTTGCCTCGCGGCTGAACATCCCGCTCACCCCCCGCCTGCGCGGCGAGGGAGCTGCCCATCCGCACAGCCTGCGTCAGAAAGCGCTGGTTGGGGCGGTGGTGCTGATGCTGTTCACGCTGCTGGTGCTGCCGCTGGCAGCCCTGGCCGCCCGCTCGGTGGCGCGTCTTGAGCCGGCCCGCGGTCAGCGCGGCACATTTGAAAGCGGCCTGACGCTGGATTACTACCGCGAGCTGTTCATCAACCGGCGCGGTTCGCTGTTTTATGTGCCGCCCATTCAGGCGGCGCGCAATTCGTTGTTTTACGCCGCGGTGACGGTGGGCATCTCGCTCGGGCTGGGGCTGCCGGCGGCCGCCGCGCTCAGCCGCCGCTCTCCGCTCAACCGCCTGCTCGATCCCCTGCTGATGCTGCCGCTGGGCGCTTCAGCGGTCACGCTGGGGCTGGGCTTCATTCTCACCTTCAACCGCCCGCCGCTGGAAGCGCGTTCCTTCCCCCTGCTCATCCCCATTGCGCACAGTCTGGTGGCGTTTCCGTTTGTGGTGCGCACCCTCACACCGGTGCTGAACTCCATCCCGCTCAATTTGCGTCAGGCGGCCGCCGTGCTGGGGGCTTCGCCGCTGCGCGTCTGGCTGGAGGTGGATTTGCCCATTCTGGCGCGGGCTGCGCTGGTGGCTGCCATTTTTTCCTTTACCATCTCGCTGGGCGAATTTGGCGCCACCAGTTTTCTCGCCCGCCCCGAATACCCCACCCTGCCGGTGGCAATTTTCCGCTTCATCAGTCAGCCGGGCGGGTTGAATTACGGGCAGGCGCTGGCCATGTCCACCCTGCTTTTGGTGGTATGCGGGCTGGGCATTGCCGTGCTGGAGCGGGTGCGCCTGCCGGAGGAAGGCTCCCGCTGAGCGGTGTTCGTGGTATAACAGGGACAATGCTGACCGTCGAGAATATCCACAAACAATACGAAGGCCAGCCGCTGTTACGCGGGGTATCTTTCGAGGTAGCCGCCGGTGAAACGGTCTGCCTGCTGGGGGCTTCCGGCAGCGGAAAAAGCACCTTGCTGCGCATCATCGCCGGGCTGGAAGAAGCCGAAAGCGGACGGGTGTTGTGGCAGGGCAACGATTTACGCGGCGTTCCGGTGCATGAGCGCCGCTTTGGACTGATGTTTCAGGATTATGCCCTTTTTCCGCACCGCAGCGTGGCGCAGAATGTCGCTTTTGGGCTGCGCATGCAGAATCTGCCGTCCGCACAAATTGAGCAGCGTGTGCGGGAAGTCCTGCAGCGGGTCAACCTGAACCAGTTTGCCAACCGGCGGGTCACCGATCTTTCCGGCGGCGAGCAGCAGCGGGTGGCGCTGGCGCGCGCGCTGGCACCCCATCCACGCCTGTTGATGCTGGATGAGCCGTTAGGCGCGCTCGACCGCGCCCTGCGGGAAGAACTGGGGCAATTTTTGCGGGAGGTACTGCATGAAAGCGGCGTACCGGCCATTTACGTCACCCACGATCAGGAAGAGGCCTTTACGATTGCCGACCGCCTGATTCTGCTGCACGATGGACAGGTGGCGCAAAGCGGGCAGCCGGCCGAGGTGGTGCAAAGCCCGGCATCCCTCTGGGTGGCGCGCTTTTTGGGGCTGACCAATCTGCTGCGCGGGCGCGTCATCGAATCGCATCCCCTGACGGTGCAAACCGATTTGGGCATCTTCCAACCCCTATCCTGCAGCAGTGTACCGCCAAAGGGGGAATCGGTCACCCTGCTGCTGCGTCCGGGCGGGCTGGCGGGCGCTGCTGCCGATGAAGGGGTCAACACCTTTGCTGCGCAGGTCAAAGATGTCATCTTCCGCGGTGAGGATTACCGCATCACCCTGTACAGCGGCGGCATCAGCCTGTATTTTCATGTGCGCCAACCGCTGGCGGTTGGCTGGCAGGGGCGGCTGGCCGTTCATGCCGATGCCCTGTACTGCCTGCGTGAAGCAAGCGGGGTGGGGGATGTCTGAAACCGTTGCGGTGATCAAGCAGGATACCAGCGGTCGGGAAGTCTGGCGCTACACCGGTGAGGTGTTGCAGCGCGCCGCGCGGGGTGTGCTGCTGCAGGCCTACTTTGACCGCGAAGACCGCCTGTTTCACGGCATCTGGCTTTGTAAGGGGGATCGTTTTGTGGAAGCCTATTTCACCCACCGCTGGTACAACATTTTTGAAATTCACCACCGTGAGGGAGATGCGCTGAAGGGCTGGTACTGCAACATCACCCGTCCGGCACAATTGCTGAACGGACAGGTGGAGTATGTGGACCTGGCGCTGGACTTGCTGGTTTACCCGGATGGCAGCAGCCTGCTGCTGGATGAGGATGAATTTACCGCCCTCAACCTGGATGAAGGCGAGCGCCGCCGCGCGCGGCAGGCGGTGAATGCCCTGCGCCGCTGGTTCACCGCACACCAGCCGTTCCGCCTGCAGGAGCAGTTCGGCCGTTTGCTGCGCTAAACAAAAAATCCCCTCGTAAGGGGATTGAGAGAGCGGGCGATGGGACTCGAACCCACGACCTTCTCCTTGGCAAGGAGACGTTCTACCAACTGAACCACGCCCGCAGTTTTCGAACGCACCCCAATTATAGCAAGAATCCCAAAATCGTCAACCCTTGCGCTTGCGGTTATCATGGCTTTCTCCGGGTCGAAAACGGTTAAACAGCAGCCGGCGGGCGCTGAAAAGGACAGGCTTTGATGTTCACTTTAGCTGCTTGCGAATGCAACGACGTTCAACCCGAAGGCGCAAAGAGGGGAAAAAGCAACCTATGCGTCCTGGCAATCAATCTTTTTTCACAATGTCAGGCCATGCCCCTCCGCGCGCAGCAACACCCACCCGTGCTGACGGGAATCCCCTCTCTGATTATTGACAAAATACAAGAAATATTATAAACTAGTTTGTGATACAAACCAGTTTATAAAAAAGAGGAACGATGAAATCACCGTTAGATTCGATGCAAAAACGTACCCGCCGCTACTGGTATGAAGACGGACTTTCCGAGCTGGCCGGCGGGTCGGTCATCTTGCTGCTGGCGCTGCTGAATCTGGCCATTGCCCGCTTTTCTCCACCCGAGTGGCAGGGACTTCTTTCAGCAGTGGTGCTGCCGCTGGTGATGATTGGCGGGGCCGTGATTGCCCGCGCATGGGTACAACGCCTCAAAGAGCGCCTCACCTATCCGCGCACGGGTCTGGTCATCTATCCACGCCCCAGGCCCTCGCGCCGTTTCCGCACCGCCGGGATTGCCCTGGGGACTGCCGTCACCGTCACGCTGCTGAGCAGTCTGCTGGGCGCTGCGCAGGCGGAACGGCTGTTACCCGCAGTAACCGGCCTGTTCACCGCTCTCCTCATTGTACTGATTGGCATTCAGGTTGGGTTGGTGCGCTTTTACCTGCTGGCAGTCTGGCAGACGGTGATTGGGCTGCTCGGCAGCTGGCTTGCCCTGCCGCAACCTTTTGATCTGGTGCTGTTCTTTGGCGGATTGGGGGCTGGTTTTCTGGTGAGCGGTGCGCTGACGCTGATCCGATACCTGCGCAATAATCCCCTGCCGCCTGCCGGGCATGAGGATCAGCCATGAGCGAAGAAAACCTGCCTGCCTGGAGCGAAATTGACCGCTTGCTGCACGAGCCGGCCCGTCTGGCAATCGTCAGCCTGCTGGCCGTTGTCGAAAAAGCCGACTTTCTCTATCTGCAGCGCGAAAGCGGGCTGACCAAAGGCAATCTTTCGGCACACCTCAGCAAACTGGAAAATAGCGGCTACGTTCAAATTGAAAAAACCTTCCGCGGCAAACTGCCGCTGACGCTGGTGGCGCTGACGCCGCAGGGCAGAGCCGCACTGGAACAATATCTGACACAAATGAAACGCTGGATTAATCAAATCAGTTCTCAATCAGAGGAGTAGGAAATGAGTACTTTTGCCATTCAAACCGACCAATTGACCCGCGACTTTGGCAGCCTGCGCGCCGTGGATCATCTCACCCTGCAGGTTCCCGCCGGTCAAATTTTTGGTCTGCTCGGGCCGAATGGCGCCGGCAAAACCACCACCATTCGTTTACTGCTGGGGTTGCTGCCGCCCACATCCGGACAGGTGCGGGTGTTGGGTATGGATCCGCTCCAGCAGGGTGAAGCCGTCCGGCAGCGGTGCGGCGCTTTGCTGGAGCATGCCGGCCTGTACGAAAGACTGAGCGCCGAGGATAACCTCGAATTTTACGCCCGCATCTGGCGCATGGATGCCGCCGCCCGCAAGGCACGCATTCAACAACTGCTGGAAGGATTGGGACTGTGGGAAAGGCGCAAAGAAGCCGTTGGCGAATGGAGCCGCGGGATGAAACAAAAACTGGCCATCGCCCGCGTGCTGTTGCACCGCCCGGCGCTGGTCTTTCTGGATGAACCTACCGCCGGCCTGGATGTGCCAACCGCCGCCGCTTTGCGGGAGGACTTGCTTCAGATGGTCGAGCAGGAAGGCATTACCATCTTCCTCACCACCCACAACCTGAGCGAAGCAGAAAAACTGTGCGCCGGGGTAGCCGTGATTCGCAATGGCCAGCTGCTGGCGCAGGGCAGCCCAGACTCGCTGCGTTTGCGTGCCAGTAAACCCCGCCTGGAAGTATTTGGACGCGGTTTAGGGGATGGGTTGCTGCAAAATCTACAGCGCCAACCTGAGGTTCAGACAGCCCGGCGGGTCAACGATCACCTTGAAATTACCCTCCACGAACGGGCGGACAGCGCGGCGCTGGTGCGCCTGTTGCTGGAACAGGGCGCTCAAATTGAAGAAGTGCGCAAAAGCAGCCCTTCGCTGGAGGAAGCTTTTTTGAATTTGCTGGAGGAAGAACATGTTGCTTGATTTGTATACCATGGTCTGGAAAGAATGGAAAGAAATGTTCCTGGCGCGCGGGGGTGCGCGTTCGGGGCTGTTCAGTTTGTTGATCATCCTTGCGCTGCTGGGTATTTTCATGCCCCTGCAGAGCGGCCGCGAGTGGCTTACCACCCCTCTGCTGGTGTTGATCTGGACATGGATGCCGGTCTTTCTGGCGCTCGGCATGGTTACCGATGCCATCGCCGGTGAACGCGAACGACACACGCTGGAAACCCTGCTTGCCAGCCGCCTGCCGGACAGAGTGATTGTGTTGGGCAAGATTGCGGCTGCCGTGCTGTATGCGTTGGGGGTGATGCTTTCCAGTCTGCTGCTGGGGGCTCTCACCGTCAATCTGGCTTTCGCCGAGCAGGGCTGGCGGTTTTACTCCGCCAGCGTTTTCCTGGCCGGGCTGGTTTTTTGTCTGCTGGCCGCTTTGTTAATCTCTGCTTTGGGTGTGCTGATCTCGCTGACATCCAAAACTGCCCGGCAGGCTTATCAAAAACTGAGCGCGGTCATGCTGCTGGTGTGGTTTGTGCCCATGTTTTCCATTCAATTTCTGCCGGAGGAAATCAAAATCCAGCTAAGCGCGCGGCTGGCAACCCTCAACCTGAGCACGGTGATGGCATTGGGCGGGGGACTTTTGCTGATTGCCGATGCCGCTTTGTTGGCAGCCTGTCTGCACCGTTTTCAGCGCCAAAAACTGATTGGCAGCTGAATCGGCAGGGGTAGACAAAGCGGTTCATTATACGGAGAGAGGCGGGTTACCGCCCCTCTCCGTATTGATTTAAGTCGGTTCGGAATAAGCGCAAAACCCAGTCAGCAGCGCAACGAACCCCCTGCCCGAAAGGGGTATCTGATCAGCGCTGGCAAGCGACGCTGCTTTCGGTGTTGCATTATAACCACACGGCATGTCCTTTTGAGCGAGCGCGGCAATTTGATGTGTGACCCCCACCCACCTCCCCCAATTTCGCTTTCGCGATATTGGGGGAGGCGAAGGAGGGGGCAATTTATCAGGTCTGGTGAGTGTCGCTGCACTCG
>NZ_JBRCOK010000109.1:0-63185 GCF_053501535.1 Bellilinea sp.
GCGATATTGGGGGAGGCGCAGGAGGGGGCAAAATCGCTCGATTGGACGCATCAGTGGATTATTCCGAATAGACATCGGTTAGCACCCGCCGGCTGCTGTTTGACCGTTTTCGACTTTGAGAAAGCCATCTCACCCTGATCAGAAGGTTTGACGAATAAGCCGCGCTGGAGTATGCTTAAATGCGGGAGTGGTAGGGTCCCGGTGGGCTCCCCGGTCTTCAAAACCGGTGGCGGGTCGCGTTGCGGGCCGCGGTGGGTTCGACTCCCATCCATTCCCGCCTTGAACATTATCTGTATTTACACGAGGAATATCCTGTCCATGGAAGACCAACCCTTGCTTTTTGAACGAATTGAACTGGCAGTCCGCCGTATCTTCTTCATTGAAGACACAACCTTTGGCGACGAACGCAAAGGGTATGTCATCAAGTACCACGGGCGCATCCTGCTACCGGATACCGCCGAAGCCTATGATCGGCTGGCAGAGGCCGTTGCACCGCTTGGCTTGACCCCCCTCTTTCGTTATGAAAACAACCGTCAGACGGTTATCCTGGTCACCAGCCGTCAGGCGCCGCGCTCGTCCAACCCACGCACAAACCTGATTTTCTTTATATTAACCCTGATCAGTGTCTGGTTTACCGGTGGAATGCTCAGCCTGAAAGAAATGCCCGGCAACGCTGTGGAATTTATCTGGGCCATGATCAGCGGAGGCTGGCCGTTTGCCATCAGTCTACTGGCAATTCTCAGCGCACATGAATTTGGGCATTATCTGGTTGGCAGACGGCACGGAGCAGCCGTCAGTCTGCCTTATTTTTTGCCGCTGCCCTTCCCGCTAAGCCCGTTTGGAACGCTGGGCGCTTTTATCAATATGAAAGAATTGCCCAAAAACCGGCGTGTGCTGATGGATATCGGCATTGCCGGGCCGCTGGCCGGGCTGGTTGTGGCCATTCCGGTTGTGCTGATCGGGTTGTCGCTTTCCGAGCTCTCTCCGTTGCCAGCCGCACCGCTGGGCAGCGGTTTGGGACAGACTCAACTGGAAGGCAATTCCATCCTCTACCTGCTGCTCAAATTTGTGGTATTCGGTCAGTTTTTACCTGCCCCAGCCGATTACAGCGGACTTTCACCCCTCCTTTTCTGGGTGCGTTATTTCTTCACCGGTCAACCGCTGCCCTACGGTGGAATGGATGTTTTGCTGCATCCAGTGGCATGGGCCGGCTGGGGTGGTATTCTGATCACTTCCCTGAATCTGATTCCTGCCGGTCAACTGGATGGCGGACATCTGCTGTATGTGCTCTTCGGGCGCGAACGTGCCCGCCGCATCTACCCGCTGGTGCTTCTGGCGTTGGGATTGCTGGGTTTCGTCTGGGCTGGCTGGTGGCTGTGGGCCGTGTTGATTTTTCTTTTTGGGCGGGTTTATGCCGAACCGCTTGACCAGATCACCGAACTGGATGCGCGTCGAAAACGCCTGGGACTGCTCACTCTGATCGTCTTTGTACTGGTATTCACCCCTGTGCCGCTGGTGCTTATGCCCTGACCAGAGTCTCAATCCATTCGCCCTGCAAGGTGCGATAAACCCCCAGCGCCGAAACGGTCAGGCAGACGTGCGCCGGAATCACCCCGATTAAATCTCCCACCGAGAGGGTTGCCAGCACATCCGCAGGCAGGTGTACAATGCCATGCTCCTGAGAAAGGCGCACCAGAGCGCCTTGCTTTACCCGCGGCGACCAGCTTTCCTCAGTGAGCAGTACCGCCCAGCCGTACAGGGTTTGCCCGTTTTCTTGCAGGCCGTCTTTGGAAAAGTGAATTGCCCCGCCGTAAATTACCGCCTCACCCCGTTCGGGGTGTGTGGCCACCACCGGACAGGCGACCACCGCGGCGATGTCCGTTTCCCGGCAGGCTCCCAGCCGAGCCATCTGAGCATCGTAAAAGACGAAATTCCCCGGGCGGATTTCATCCACCCCCTCAAAATCATTGCTCAGGCTGCAGCCGGGCGTATCACCCACCGATATTTCCAAACCGTCAATGCCGTTCTGCTCCAAAAATTGGCGCACTTCGTTCATGCGCAGGTTGCTGCGCTGAAAGCGCTGCACCACTTCAGCAGGATGCCGGCTGTGATACGTCTCACCGGCATGGGTCAGTAATCCCCGCAGGTGTAAAACCGGGTAGTTGCGGATTTTGCAGGCCAAATCAACAATCTGCTGAGGGTCATCCCATGCCAGCCCGGTGCGGCGGCTTCCGCTGTCAATCTTAATCCATACATCCACAGTATGATCCACTGCGGCGGCTAAGGCTTCCACATGCGCGGCGCATTCCACCAGCACGCCGAGCCGGATCGATTCGCTCAACCGCCGCACCAATTCGATTTGACGCAGATTGAGCGGGAACGCCACCAGAATATCCCTCCAGCCATGATCGGCAAAATAGGCCGCCATATCCAGCGAGGAAACGGTAATCGCCTGTACACCATCAGCGCGAAACCACTCCCCCACCTGAGCTGACTGGTGTGTTTTGAAATGGGGGCGAAGACGCACCCCTGCGCGGCGGGCTTTTTCGATCATGCGCTGGATGTTGGCATGTACCCTATGCGGGTCAATCAGTAAAGTTGGACGGGTAATATCAAGGTATTGGATTGTGTTCATAGCTCTATTGTATAATAACTGGCATGAACAATCAGCAACTGGCGGAAATCTTCGAGCGCATCGCCAACCTGTTGGAAATCAACGGCGAGGTGGTTTATAAAACCCTGGCCTACCGGCGCGCGGCAGAAAGTCTGCGCACATTTCCGCGCGAAGCCAGCGATTTGTACCGCGAGGGCAAGCTGACCGAAATTCCCGGCGTTGGCAAAGCCATTGCCGAAAAAATTGAGGAACTGCTCACCACCGGCAGATTGGGTTTTCTGGAAAGGCTGGAAGAGGAAGTCCCCCCTACCCTGTTGGAATTACTCGAAATACCGGATGTTGGCCCGAAAAAAGTGGCGCTGTTCTGGAAACAGGCCGATATTACTTCGCTGATGGATCTTGAATCAGCTGCGCGTGATGGTCACTTGCGCCGCCTGCCGGGGATAGGCGAAAAGTCCGAGCAGCGCATCCTGGCCGGCATCGAGGCGTTGCGCCGGCGCAGCAAACGCATGCTGCTTGGCACAGTACGCCCAATCGGCTTGCGCTGGCTGAAATGGCTGCGTGCGCTTCCCGGCATACGGCAGGCTGAACTGGCTGGCAGTTTGCGTCGCTGGAAGCCCACCATCGGCGATCTCGACCTCGTGGCAGCCGCCGACAATCCAGCTGCAATCATGGACGCTTTTGTCCATCATCCCGAGGTCGTCCGTGTTCTGGCACACGGTGAAAATAAATCCAGCATTGAATTGAGCAACGGTCTCAATATCCAGTTGTGGCTGCAGCCAGAAGAAAAATTTGGTTCTTTGCTGCAATTTGTGACCGGCTCCAAAGAACACAACGTGCACCTGCGCGAACTGGCGCAGCACAGAGGACTGTCGCTTTCTGAACATGGGATTACCACACCCGACGGACAGGAGCAGCTTTTTTCCAGCGAAACTGAACTGTATCAGGCCCTGGGATTGGAGTGGATTCCCCCTGAACTGCGCGAAGACCGCGGTGAGATTCAGGCGGCGCTGAATCACCGTCTGCCTGAGCTGATCACCCCGGCGGATCTGTGCGCTGACCTGCACAGCCATTCCACCTGGAGCGACGGAGCTTTAAGTATCCGTGAAATGGCCAAAGCCGCTCAGGCACGCGGCCTGAAGGTACTGGCCGTCACCGACCATACCCACTCCTTGGGAATTGCCAACGGATTGGATGCCGACCGCCTGCGCCAGCAGCGGAAAGAAATTGACGCCGTGCAGGCCGAATTGGGCGATGAATTCACCCTCTTGCAGGGTGCGGAAGTGGAAATTAAAGCCGATGGCAGTCTGGATTTGCCGGATGACGTGCTGGCCGAACTGGATATTGTCATTGCGTCCCTGCATGTCAGCCTGCGCCAGCCACGCGAGGAAATTACTGCCCGCTTGCTGCGTGCCATTCGCAACCCGCACGTGGATATCATCGGTCACCCCAGCGGACGGCTGTTGCCCAACCGCGAAGGAGCCGACCTGGATTGGGAAGTCATCCTGACTGCTGCCCGAGAAGAAAACGTTGCCTTCGAAATCAACGCCAATCCTTCTCGTCTGGATCTGGACGAGGTTCACGCACGGCGGGCTATCGAACTGGGTATTTTGTTGAGCATCAACACCGATGCGCACAGTCCAGCGGATCTGGAACTGGCGGAATACGGTGTATCGGTTGCACGGCGGGCATGGGTGAGTGCGTCGCAGGTGCTGAATACATGGCAGCCGGCCGAAATCCGCCGCTGGTTGGCTGAACATCGCCAAAAATCTGGTTAACGTGAGTTCGGGATAAGATCAAAACCTGGCAAGCAGTGATCATTACCCCCACCTGCACCTCCCCCAAAATCGCAAGGGCGATTTTGGGGGAGGCGGGAGGGGGACGAAAATTCGAAAGTTGATGTAAAAATGATTTATCCCAAATTGACGTTGCTTAAGAAAACATCGGTTTTTTACCCATTAATGGAGAGGCTTTTATCTCACGCATCTTCAGGATGAGGTAAGATATTGCCCATCTGCCATGTCTGAAAAGACAGAACAACGTGGACTCTGCTCTGTCTACTTCGAAAAAAGTCGGAAAAAATTTACTGTGCGAAACCAGTGTATAAGGTTTTGAAGCCCGGAATCCTGCAAACAAGACCCGTTTCGGTTAAAAATAAGATGGAGATTGTTATGGATTATCAAGCCACTCGCCGGGAAAAGGATGAATTTTTCGCCGCTCACCCGCAAAGCCCCCTGCGGGAAGATCAAAAGGCTGTCTTTCAGGGGTTAAACTACTTTCCACCCAACCCCGCCCTGCGTTTCACGCTGACCCTGACACCATTCGCAGAGCGGAAAAATGTGGAAATTCTCACCAATACCGGCGATGTGCAGGTGTATGCCCGCCTGGGACGTTTTTCGTTTGAAGTGGAGGGGCAAAAGGTCGAATTAACGCTGTACGGTAATCAATACGGCTACTTTCTGCCGTTTGTGGATAGCCTGGCAGGCGTAGAAACCTACCCCGCCGGACGCTATCTGGAGCCGGAAGGGCTTGGACAAAACCGGTTTATTGTGGACTTCAACCTGGCCTACAACCCCTACTGCGCCTATAACGATGACTGGTCTTGTCCGCTGACACCCCCAGAAAATCGGTTGTCCGTACCCATTCGCGCTGGGGAAAAACTATTCCATTCACCATCCAATCACAAGTAAGAGGTTAAAACAGCATGGCAAAAGCAATCTGGAACAATACCGTTTTGGCGGAAAGCGACCAAACCATCATCATTGAAGGCAACCATTACTTCCCCCCGTCTACCGTCAACTGGGATTATTTTGTAAAGAGCGAAACCCATACCACCTGCCCGTGGAAGGGTGAAGCCAGTTATTACACCATTGTGGTCAACGGACAAAGTAACCCGGATGCTGCCTGGTATTACCCCAACCCCAAAGAGGCTGCCCGCCAGATTAAGGATTACGTGGCTTTCTGGCGTGGCGTTCGCGTGGAAGCCTGAAAAACATGAAGTTGCTGCAGCCGGGGGATCGGATTGTGCCGTTCACTTTGCCGGCAGCAGACGGCAAAATCTACTCGTTTTCCGACTTACTGCACGGAAACACCTATCTGCTGCTGGTCTTTCTGCGCCATCTGGGTTGAATTCCCTGCCGCGAACATGCTTTGCAGTTGCAAAGCGCTCAGCCCGAATTTGAACAAAACGGTATATCTATTGCCCTTGTTACCTTTGAAGAGGGTTACTGGCTGGAACGCTGGAGGGAAACAACCCAGATTCATTTTACAATCCTGCTCGACCCGCAAAAAAACCTGTATCAGGCTTTTGGCCTGCAGCGTTCCATCCGACGCACCTGGAATTTGCCGACCCTGTGGTTTTATGCCCAAAAATTATTGCGCGGTGAAAAATTGATCGCCACCGGCGGTGATCTTCATCAATTGGGGGGTGATTTTATCCTCGATCAGAACGGTCAGATCGTGCTGGCTTATTACAGCCACGACCCCACCGACCGCCCGCAGCCCAATACATTGCTGCAATCCATTCAATTGAAGGGATAGAAATTCGCCAAATTCCCCCCTCTGCCGGTATAATGATGAATATATCCACTAAAGGAGACGAAAATGACTCTCCAAAACACAAACCGTCCACCGGTCAAATGGCGCGGTTACCAGATCAGCCCGGTTGCACAGGCCTTCCGCTTTGTACCTTCCGCCCAATTCGGCATCATCTGGAACCGACCGGTCGGGGTTCAGGTTCAAACCCCGCAGGGGGAAACCCAATTTTTGCCTGTACATGATTTGACCCGCATCATTCAAGTAATCATCATTCTGAGCGGGTTATTCCTGCTCTTCTTGCTGAAATTGATTTATAAAAGGAGTTAACCAATGAGCGCTTCTGAAACTGAAAACACATCCGAAGCCACCCTCCCCGAAAACGAAAACGCGCTGGCATCTGCAGCCCTGGAAACCATTCAGGATACCATGGATCAATTCATGGCAACCGCGGATGTGAACGCCGTTTTTGGTGAAACCATCAAACATCAGGGCAACCTCATCCTGCCGGCAGCCGAAGTAGTCAGCATTATGGGCTTTGGAATTGGCAGCGGTGCTGGCGTTAGCGAGGAAAACAAGGGTAGTGGTTCAGGCGGCGGCGGTGGCGGTAAGACCTTTGCCCGGCCGGTAGCGGTGATTGTCGCCAATGAGCAGGGTGTTCAGGTCAAACCGGTGGTGGATTTCACCAAGATTTACCTGACCGCCTTTACCACGTTGGCATTTATCACCAGCGCGTGGCTGCGCATGCGGCGCGGTAAATAATCCGCCTGCTTCGGTTTAGAAAAATGGAGCGAATCCGGATTGCCCGCCTGCGGGCGGACGCCCATTTGCCCACTCGCAAACATGCCGAAGATGCCGGCATGGACTTGTATGCCGCAGAGAGGGTCGAGATACCCCCGCATCAGTTCGGCATCATACCAACCGGCATCGGCGTACAAATTCCCGCCGGATTTGTCGGTTTACTGAAACCGAAAGGCCGCAGCAATCATCTGCTGGGCGCAGGCGTGGTTGATGCCGGCTACCAGGGTGAAATTCTCGTCAAGGTCGCAAATCCGACCGATGAACCGCTCGTGTTTGAAGCCGGGGATGCAGTCGGGCAACTGTTGATTCTGCCCATCCTGACACCGCAAATTGAGGAAATCAGTACGGCTGAGTTTCTGAAGAACACAACGGACCGCGGTGCCAGCGGGGGAATTGTGGAACAGAAACGCCGTCAGTCCAGCGGCTAAACGCCGCTGTTGTACTCATTCAACGCATCCATCAACGCCTGCAGATTTGCCAGAGGAGTGTGGGGCGGTAAATCATCCTCCGGTGCAAGGATGAAATTGGGGAAGTCTCGCATCGCATTCAACAAATTCAGGGTTTCCTGATGAACCGCCTGCGGCGAGGACTCTGTCATCTGGTTTATGGACAGATTACCGATCAGAAGCGCCTGTTCAGGCAGCCGGTGTGCAGCAGCCGCCAAATCCGCCCGGCTGCCAAACCAGTACCCCGCTGCACCGCTCGTCGTCAACTGGCTGATCTGTTCCAAATCCGCCAGTGAATTATGAAGAATAAAAGCAAAACGCGGATTCTGCACCTCCCCAACCAGCCGCTGAATATGGCGCAGTGAAAAGCGCTCGCGCTGTTCGGCGGTCAGGCTTTCATCCAGCGGCTCACTGAGAATGACCCCATCGGCTTCGTTGAAAGAAAAGGCATGGGCATAATCCGGTAAGAACCGCATGATTTTATCCAACAGCGCATCCAGCACCGGCGGCTGCTCATTCAATATTTCATCCCAGGCGTCCTCCCCAATCAGCTGGCGGGCAACTGCCAGCGGGCCGTTCATGATCCCCAGAACAAACGGCTTTGGTTCAGGTAAGCGTTCTTTGAGCAGGCGGGGCACTGCCAGCGTTACCGTAGTCCGTTTATGACCCGGCCGGGGAATAATCAACGCGTCCACATCCCGCTGAGAAACAACTGTTGCAGCCGCCGCGCCGAGAGGGGTATTGGCATCCATATTAAGCGGCGAACCGAACGCCTCGGCCTCAATCATCCGATCCCAAACCGGCAGAAGAAATGCTCCTCCAAAGCGCTGAGCCGCCTCTTCAAGAACCTGAATTTGCGTATCGGTATCGGTGGCGAATTCGGAGATGGCTTTGTTCATCTCGAAACCGAGGGGATAAGCCGCTGGCAGGATGCACTCCCGCCGTTTTTGTGAAAGTATCCTATCAGCAATATGGGTTTTCAAGGTTGCCTCCGCTGATGAGTATTGAAGGGACGGTCTAATTTCCGTCCCACTCCTGCCACGCCTGAAATCGCTGCGATGTTTTTGGGGATGTGCAAGCAGGGATTTGACATACCGCCGGCCAGTTTTTTCCTGTAAGCCCAATCAGCCACTATTTTACCCCCGTTGTGAACTCTTTAGCCGATGAAATATGTACCTTTAACACATTTTCCAACATTGACCAGCCGGTTTTCCCAATTCCGCCCCAATATCCCTTGACAAATTACGCAATATATAATAACATAAGTTATATATTATAACAAAGATGAAACACTATGACCAGAAGAGAAAAATTCCGCCAAATCACGATGGACGAAATCAAAAGCCTTGCCCGCCTTCAAATGGCGGAAGGCGGAACTGCCAGCCTTTCACTGAACGCAATTGCCAGACAAATGGGCATGAGCGGGCCGGCATTGTACCGCTATTTTGAAAGCCGGGATGCCCTGATCACTGCGCTGATTGTGGATGCCTATCAGGCTTTAGCCGCAGCGCTGGAAGAAACCGCCGCCCGTTTTGGCGATCAGCCGGCGCGGGAAGGTTTGCTGCAGGTTTTGCTCAGTTACCGGCGCTGGGCGCTGGATCACCCGGTGGATTTTCAGTTAATCTTTGGCAATCCCATCCCCGGTTATCAGGCCGAGGAAGCGGTCACCGCCCCAACGGCCGGCAAAGTCTTTGCCCCCATCCTGCGCATTCTCGAGCGCGCCTACCGTCATGAAAACCGCCCATACCCGAACTTTCTGGAAAACCTTCCGCCCCAGGTACAGATTCGCTTTTCACAGTCCATGCAGGATTTTCAACCCTTCCTGCCCGAAAAGGTGGTGTATATCGGCATCGTTGGCTGGTATCACATTCATGGGATGATTATGCTGGAACTTTTCAATCATATTCAACCGCTGGTCAGCGATCCAGCCGCATTTTACCGCTTTGAAATCGAACGCTTGATGGACTTGATGAATCTGTAAAGAACCCCTGCGGTGAACTGCCAGCATTGTTTCGTGAACTTGTTCATATTTTGTAATCATTTTCTTCAGGAGTTAAGTCATGTCAAAAAATTCTAGCCTTCATGTTGTTTTCGGTAGCGGACCGCTGGGGCTTTCGGTTGTGGATGAACTGCTCCAACAAGGTGCTGAGGTACGGGTGGTTAACCGCAGCGGTAAAGCCGAAGTACCTGATCAGGTTGAGGTTGTGCAAGCCGATATTTACGACCGGGCACAGGCAATTCGAGCCTGCAATGCTGCCGGCTATGTTTATCAATGCGCCCAGCCGCCCTATCACCAGTGGGTGGAAAAATTTCCATCTCTACAGCAAAACATTCTGGAAGGCAGCGCCGCGGCTGGCGCACGTCTGATCATCGGGGAAAACCTGTATATGTACGGTGAGGTTGATGGACCTATCCATGAAAATTTGCCCTACGCTGCCACCACCCGCAAAGGTCAACTGCGGGCCAGGATGGCACAGGCCGCGCTGGATGCCCACCAGAAAGGCATACTGCCGGTCGTGATTGGGCGCGCTTCGGACTTTTTCGGCCCCCGTGTGCTGGCTTCCACCCTGGGTGAACGAGTGTTCGTCCCTGCCTTGCGGGGTAAAACCACCAGTTTTGTCGGAAATCTCGATCTGCCCCACAGTTATACTTATATCAAAGACTTTGGCAAAGCGCTGGTCAGGCTGGCACAAGAAGATCGAGCCTACGGACAGGCCTGGCATGTCCCTACCGCCCCGGCTGTAACTCAACGCGAATTGGGTGAGATGATTTTTGAAATTCTGGGTAAGCCTCCAAAAATCAGTGGGATGGGAAGATTCATGATGGCAATTGGCGGTTTGTTAATTCCCGAAGCACGCGAATCAGTGGAAATGATGTATGAATTTGAAAAACCTTTTGTGGTGGACTGCAGCAAATACACCAACGCCTTCGGTCAAACGGCAACCCCTCTGCAAGAGGCATTAACCGCAACAATTGACTGGTACCGCCAGCACGTATTGCAATAAACTGACCGGCCAGCGCCACAAATGGGGATTCAATCTTCCCAGCGGGTGTGAAAAACACCCGCTTTGTCAACCCGACGGTAAGTGTGCGCTCCAAAGAAATCCCGCTGGGCTTGAATCAAATTCGCCGGAAGCCGTTCACTGCGGTAGGCATCAAAGTAGGCCAGCGAAGCGGACATGCCCGGTACGGCAATGCCCTGTTCAATCGCAACCATGACAACCCTGCGCAAGGATTGCTGACGGCGGTTAACTGCCTCGCTGAAGTAGGGCGAAAGCAGCAGGTTTTGCAGGCTGGCATTTTCCTGATAGGCAGCAGTAATGTCATTCAACAGGCTGGCACGGATGATACAGCCCGCCCGCCAGATGCGCGCCAGTTCTGCCAGATTGAAAGCGTAATCGTACTCAGCTGAAGCCAGACGCAGCATCGCCATACCCTGCGCGTAGGAAAGGATTTTGCTGGCATATAACGCCTCGCGCACGGCTTGAATGAGATCCTCGCTGCTGCCCGTATAGGATGGCGCGGCATGGCTGAAAATTGTGCTGGCATGAACGCGCTCCGCCTTCATTGCAGAAAGGATGCGGCTGTAAACGGCTGCGTCAATGGTCGGCACTGCCGCCCCTATATCGAACGCGTTCTGGGCAGTCCATTTTCCGGTGCCTTTCTGCTCAGCCTCATCCAATATCAGGTCCACCAGCGGTTGTCCGGTTTCCTCATCCACCTTTGCCAGCACTTTGGCAGTGATTTCGATCAAAAAAGATTTCAATTCACCTTCATTCCACCGGTTGAAAATCCCACTTAACTGACTTGCGGTCAGACCCAACACCCGCCGCAGCACCTCATAGGCTTCGGCGATCAACTGCATATCGCCGTATTCAATGCCGTTATGAACCATTTTGACATAATGACCGGCCCCGCGCGGGCCAATGTAACTGACACAGGCAGCCCCATCCTCGGCTTTGGCAGCCACTGCCATCAACATGGGCTGTAATACCTGCCAGGCCGCCGGCGAACCACCCGGCATCAGGCTCGGACCCCAAAGCGCACCCTCCTCCCCGCCGGAAACGCCCATCCCAATAAAGTGAATCCCTTTCTCAGCCAGATTCAGACTGCGCCGATCGCTGTCCAGAAAATACGAATTACCGCCGTCAATCAGAATATCGCCCGGTTCCAGATAAGGCAACACATCCTCAATCGCCTGGTCTACCGTCTTGCCGGCCGGCAGCATCAGCAGCAGCCGACGGGGTCTTTCCAGCATAGCGGTTAATTCGGCTAAACTGGCAGCGCCCAACGGGGTCGCACCGGGGGCGGGCTGCTCAACAAATAAACGCACTTTTTCCGGCGAACGGTTGTACACGGCTACGCGAAAACCATTGCGTTGAAAATTGCGCCCCAGATTAAAGCCCATCACCCCTAATCCATATATCCCAATTTCTGCCTGTTTCATGCTTCTTGCTCCTCTGCTTTCTCCTCGATTTCTTCGCGAATTTGCTCTGCCAAACGGCGTGCCTGCTGCCCGGCAATTCCCAGATAAGCCTCTACGTTCATCAGCTGTCTAACTTGGTCGCTGCCGAGAATAGCACCAATCTGCTCATCCTCACATAAAAATGCCAGCAGCGGGTTTTCCTGTCCGTTCTGAACCGCCTGCCACGCGGCGAGTGAAAGACCGCGCAGGCGCTCGTGCATTGCCTGCCGGTCTGCGCCCCGCTTGACCAGCGCCATGAGCACCCTTTCGGTTGCCGCAAAGGGCGCATAGCGGTACAAATTGCGTTGAATGGCTGCCTCGTCAAACCGCAAGCCCTTCAAAATGCGCCGGGTGGTGATCAGCATTTCCTCTGCAATCAGGAAACTCTCCGGCAGCAGCGAGCGGCGGTTGGCAGAATCATCCAGCGTCCGCTCTAGCAACGAAAAGGCGGCATTACCCCATGCCACTTGCGGCATCAACGCCAGCGAACGCGCCAGTGAATTCACTTTTTCCGCCAGAATCGGATTTCGCTTAAAGGGCATCGCCGAAGAACCGACTTGCCGCTCACCAAATGGCTCCTGCCACTCCCCCAACGGCGGTGATTGTAAAAAGCGCAGGTCGAAAGAAAATTTATTCAACACCGCTGCCACTCCGGCCAGCTGGCTGATCAGGCGGTATTCCTGCATGCGCGGCGCAACCTGCGAAGTCACTGCGTAAAAGGGTAAATCCAGTTTATGGCTCAGGATTTCCTCGAATGCCGGCAGATTTTCCAGGCCGATCAAATCCGCATAGGCGGCCGCCGTACCAACCGCGCCTTTGAATCCCTTGCCGCGCAGCTGATTTCTCAACTGGCGCAGAGAACACCACTCCGTGAGCAGGTCCTGTGCGTAAAATGCCAGCCGGTAGCCCAGGGTGGTCGGCTCAGCCGGCTGCAGATGGGTGAAGCCCATCACCGGCAGTTCAGCCGTCTGGGCAATCCGTTCGGCAAACAGGGAAAGAACCCCTTTCAAATGTTTCAAAAGCAAATCCAGGGCCACGCGCAAACGCAAAACCTCGGCATTATCCTCGATATCCATCGAAGTAGCACCCAGGTGCAATATTGCGCCACCCAGTGGTGATTGCTCGGCAAAGGTTTTCAATTCCGCCATCAAATCGTGTTGAATTTGGGCTTCGATTTCCTGCGCACGCGCCAGATCAATCCTCTCCACGTTACGGCGCAAGTCGTTTACCTGCTCCTCACCAACCAGCCCAAAGTGGGCCTGCGTTTCTGCCAGCGCCAGCCAGATACGCCGCCAGAGACGGCGTTTTTCTTCCTCCCCCCAAATTTGCCGCATTTCCGGGGAGCCGTACCGCCAGCTGAACGGAGATTGATACCCATCACCTTTGCTCATTGTCATGATTTTACTACGAACCACATCAAAACGTTCTGACAGGCGCAATGTTATAATTTCCTCAATTAATCTCGCTGCAAAAAGGTGATTTTCATGGCCGCACAATCAAACATCGTTCTGTTGGGTAAAATCGGACAGCTCGGTTGGGAATTAAACCGCGATTTACAACCGCTCGGTAAAGTAACCGCGCTCGATTATCCACAAATTGACTTTACCCGTCCGGCCGAACTGATTTCACTGCTCGAGTCCCTGCAACCCGAACTGATTGTCAACGCTGTCGCCTACACCAATGTGGACAAAGCCGAAAGCGAACCCGAATTGTGCGATCAAATCAATTTTCATGCGGTGGAACAACTGGCACGGCTGGCTTCACACCTCGGCTGCGGGCTGATTCATGTATCCACAGACTACGTATTTGACGGCAGCCAGAGCCGCCCATACACCGAAGAAGACCCCACCAATCCGGTCAATCACTATGGCCGCTCCAAACTGGCCGGAGAGCAGGAGGTGCTCACCAAGGCCCCTGCCTGCTGGGTGCTGCGAACCGCATGGTTATACAGCCGGCGGGCAAATGATTTTGTTCACCGCGTGCTGACCTGGAGTCGTCAACAGGAAACCCTGAAAATTGTGGAGGATCAGGTCGGATCGCCCACCTGGGCGCGGTTGCTTTCTCAAATGATCAGCCTGGCGCTGGCAAAGTCCAACGGCCGTTTCTTCGATTATCTGGAAAAGACGCGCGGCGTATATCACCTGGCCGGAGATGGATCTGCCAGTCGGTTGGAATGGGTGCAAAAAATCCTTGAACTGGATCCAGAACGAGAGGAACAAAAAACCCGCCAGGTGCTGCCCGCCAGCACTGCCGATTTTCCCACCCCGGCGCAGCGGCCGCTCTTTACTGCGCTGGATTGCTCCAGGTTTTACCGGACTTTTGGCTTGCGCCTGCCCCGCTGGGATGAAGCCCTGAAACTGGCAATGGAAAGGTAAAGCCGTTATTTCAAAAGCGTTTCCAACCGGGAGCGGTAGGTACTGTTGCCCAATTCATCCAGCAGCCGGCGCAGCTGCTCACGGTCAATGAAGCCCATTCGGTATGCAATTTCCTCCGGGCTGGAAATCATCATCCCCTGCCGCTCCTCAACCGTCTGAATGAATGCCGCCGCTTGCAGCAGGGATTCATGCGTACCGGCATCCAGCCAGGCCACCCCGCGCCCCAGTTCCTGGACATATAACTGCCCCATCTGCATATAAGTCAAATTCACATCCGTGATTTCCAGTTCACCGCGCGGGGATGGTTTCAATTCAGCCGCAATCCGAATCACTTGATTATCATAGAAATACATGCCCGGCACGGCATAGTTCGAACGGGGCTTAGCCGGTTTTTCCTCCAAACTGAGGGCTTTTCCATCCGCATCAAATTCAATCACACCATAACGCCATGGATCCTGCACCGGATAGGCGAAAATTGCCGCACCGCCGCCGTTGCTCACCCGCGCCGCCATGGATCTCAGCACCGCCGGCAAGCCATGACCGAAGAAGATGTTATCCCCCAAAATCAGACAGACCGAATCACTGCCGACAAAATCCCTTCCAACCCGGAAAGCATCTGCAAGCCCGCGCGGCTGATCCTGTTCGGCGTAGCTGAACTTCATTCCCCACTGATCGCCATCGCGCAGCAGACGCCGGAAGGAAGGTAAATCTTCGGGTGTGCTGATCACCAGCACCTCACGGATTCCGGCCAGCATCAACATTGAAAGAGGATAGTACACCATCGGCTTGTCATAGACCGGCAGCAATTGTTTGCTGGTTACAATGGTCAGTGGGTGAAGACGGGTTCCTTTTCCCCCAGCAAGAATAATTCCCTTCATTTTGCTTCTCCTCGTTCAGCGTAATTTTTCATCAGCCAGGCCTGATATTCCTGCTGTTGACGAATAGCAGCAACCCACTGGCTGTTATCCAAATACCACTCAACCGTTTGACGCAAGCCGCTGGCCAGCTCAAAGCGGGGCTTCCAGCCCAACTCACCTTCGATTTTTCGGATGTCCATTGCATAGCGCCGGTCGTGACCGGGGCGGTCGGTAACATGCTGTTTTAATTGAAAGTGCGGGCGGTAGGGTGATTCAGGGCGCAGTTCATCCAGAATGGCGCAGATCTGCTGGATGATTTCAAGGTTGGTGGGTTGATTGTTGCCGCCAATATTGTAGGTTTCACCGACCTTACCCTCTTCCAGGATGCGGTAGATCGCTTCACAGTGATCCTGCACATGCAGCCAATCGCGGATTTGTTTGCCATCCCCGTAAACCGGCAGCGGCTTGCCTTCCAGCGCATTGAGAATCATCAGCGGGATCAACTTTTCCGGAAATTGACGGGGGCCGTAATTATTGGAACAGTTGGAGATGGTGACCGGCAATCCGTAGGTGTGAAAATAAGCCCGTACCAGATGATCACTGGCCGCTTTGGAAGCGGAATAGGGTGAATTGGGGGCATAAGGGGTATCCTCGCGGAAGGGTGGATCATCCGGCTTGAGCGAGCCAAATACTTCATCGGTCGAAACGTGGTGGAAACGCACCGTATGCGAATTAGCAAAGCCCTCTTTCAGCCAGTATTGACGGCAGGCTTCCAGCAAGGTGTAGGTGCCGACAATATTGGTCTGAACAAACTGACCGGGACCATGAATGGAGCGGTCCACATGTGATTCGGCCGCAAAATGCACCAGCGTATCAATCTCATGTTCATGCAGCAGTCGCTCCACCAGAGAGCGGTCACAAATATCCCCTTGGACAAACAGGTGACGGCTTTCATCCGCCAATCCTTTCAGGTTTTCCAGACTGCCGGCATAGGTCAATGCATCCAGATTGACAATCCGGACGCTTGAATTAACCTTCAGCAGGTAATGAACGAAATTAGAACCGATGAAGCCCGCACCGCCGGTTACCAGAATATTTTGCATCGCTCCTCCATCAAATCATGGGTAGGTTTCGGCCTGCGCCAGAGGTAAACCAGCGCGGTCTTTTTCAGAAATGAGCAGCTCTGCGCTGCCTTCCAGCGGCCATTCAATTCCCACCGCCGGGTCGTTCCATAAAAGGGTACGCTCCCACTGGGGGGCGTAAAAATCACTGGCTTTATACACCACTTCAGCCCATTCACTCAACACATAAAAACCGTGTGCAAAACCCGGGGGAATCCACAACTGGCGTTTATTCTCGGCTGAGAGGACTTGCCCCACCCACTGACCGAAGGTTGGTGAACTGCGCCGCAAATCAACCGCGACATCGAAAATTTGCCCGGCCACCACCCGCACCAGTTTACCCTGTGCCTGCTGAATCTGGTAGTGCAATCCGCGCAACGTGCCGCGGCGCGAACCGGAATGATTATCCTGCACAAACTGAGCAGTGATACCCTGTTCGGCAAATACTTTTTGCTGGTAGGTTTCCATGAAGAAACCGCGCTGATCCCCAAACAGACGCGGCTCAATCAGAATTACATCCGGAATGCGGCAGGCGGTGAACTTCATCCCGCTAATTTTACTTGAAAGTGGCAGGCTTGAGAACATTCTTTGAAAAGATTAAGGATCAGGGATGGAAAACATCACAATTCTCAAACTTTTCTAAAACTTATTAGTTGACAAACCTGATAAAATTAATTAAAGATTTATCAACTCCTTTTCACGGTAATCATCGGTGTTTGTGGGGGTAAGTTGGGGTAGCGGGAGGAATTTAACGATGTTAATATCCAAAAATCACCACCAAAAAAGAGTTTTGTTTCTCACAATTTTGATCTTGATGGTTCTGGGCATGCTGTTCCAAAAGCCCTCTCCCGGTTATGCTGACCCGGTAAATTATGCTCTGGAATTTGACGGCTGGTCTAATTATGTGGCTACGAAAAAGGAAGTGATAATCTTTGGTGATTCGAGCTGGCAGTCCAAGAAAAGCATCAGCGTTTGGGTAAAACCGCTTGAGCCGTCCCCAGTATGTACCGGGCCAGACCCGGGTAGTTGTCAATTAATTGTGGGTGACCGCCCGCGTTTTTGGGGCATTTATCGCGGAATTTTAAACGGTGAGGATCGCATTTGGGTCTGGAATTTCGATAACAGTCCCACCAGCGGCTTTGACGTAATCCCAATCATTTACGAAAACAACCAATGGATTCACATCACCCTGGTTCATCATAATAATCGCTTAGACGCCTACCGCTTTGGCTTTCTGGCGGGAAGCCGCGAGAGTGGAAATAGTATTGGTTTCGATGGCGGACCCGCCGATCAGACCGTACTGCATATTGGCGGTGGATTTACCCCTCCCGATAGGAAATATCTCTTCAAAGGACTGATTGACGAGGTGCGGGTTTACAACCGGGCATTATCCGGTGAAGAAATCCGAGCCAATATCTACAATGAGTTATCATCTCCTTTCGAGTCTGCCTTGAAGGCCTACTATAAAATGAGCGATGGCAGCGGGCTGACATTAAGTGACGACAGCGGCAACGGTAATCACGGCACTTTTGTTCACATAGCAGGTCAAGACCCGCCGGGAACTTACCCGCTCTGGGTTACGTCCGAGTTGTTTGGGAGCGGCCCTACACCCACCCTGCCACCCACCTTTACGGTCACCGCTACCTTCACAAGTACGCCCTCACCCACCGCAACTCCAACCCGTCTACCGCCGGGTTTTACCCCTCAGCCGAGCATCACCCCAACCCGCACTCTCGACCCCAACATGAACAACTTCCTGTTTCTCCCCATGGTCAGAAAATAAAAACCAGCCCTCACAAGTCTGTCTGCCGCCCGTGCTCGCTTGACGGGCGGCGTTTTTATGGCTATGCTTAAACCAGCAACCCAATGAAAAGTTCAACCCCAAACCTCCACCCTCAAATCATTATAGGGTTAGCAGCTGTCCTGACCTTGATTTTCACGGGCGGCTGTAACTTACCCAAAGCCGGGCAGGCGCTCACCCCTACCGGCAATTTTGCCAGTACCGCCGCGGCCCAAACCGTCGCGGCATTAACCACCCAGTTTGCCCAGATGATACCTTCCTCCCCCCCTTCAGGGGGAGAAACACCTCCATCTGACAGAATGACCACAACCCCTTCACCTGCCGAAAATCCAGCGCCCTGCGAACAGGCTGAATTTGTCAGCGATGTTACGGTACCAGATGGCAGCGAATTTGCCCCCGGGCAGACTTTCATTAAAACCTGGCGTTTGAAAAATACCGGTTCCTGTACCTGGACGACCAGTTATCGAGTGGTTTTTGATTCCGGGAATGTGCTGGGAGCGCCTCCAAGTTTCAACCTGCCGGTGAATGTTCCGCCGGATGGATTGGTGGATATTTCTGTAAACATGAAAGCCCCCGAACAACCGCGCGAATACGAAAGTTACTGGAAATTGCAGAACCCGCAGGGGGTCGTCTTTGGTCTGGGCAGCCGGGGTGATAAGGCCTTTTGGGTAAAGATTAAGGTGGTTACACAAAGCCCAACACCTTGAGATTCGATTCAACAAATCAAAACTACTTTCTCACCAACGGAAGAAATATAAAATTATCCATGTTCGGATCAATCGTACGCGTTGGTGTGATGTCGGATTGAGTCGGTGCTACGCGCGTTGGCCGTGGCGTCCAGGTATTGGTCACCGTTGGAGGAAATGGAGAAGGTGACGGTGTAAATGTTGGACGGGGCGTTCGAGTATTGGCTATGGTAGCCGTTGGGATTTCGGGTGTCCAGGTAAATGTTGGAGTCGCTGTTCGGGTTGTAGTAATGGTCGGCGGAACAGGTGAAGGGGAAGAGGTGAAGGTTGGATTCACACCAGGGGTGAATGTTGCCGTTCTGGTTGGCGTTATTGTTGGCGGTAAAGGTGATGGTGAAGGTGTAAAAGTCCACGTGCTGGTTGGCGACGGCACCACGGTGGGGGGTATATTGTCAAAGGCACCGGAAACCACCCATAATGGCGGTGTCCCATTACCCGCTACAATTGTCGTTCCGTCCATCAATTGACCGTCTTTTCCATTGCCGCTATCATCACTGACCATTAAACCGCTGTCATTAGACATTTTGTAATACGCCACCAGTCCGGCTTCGTTGCCGTTCAGCTCAGTCATCATTGTGTTCTGAATTTCCTGCTGGCTCAGCGCAGTCGAGTAGATGCGCAATTCATCAATTTGTCCTTGAAATCCCCAAAAACTATGATTTTGATTCTGACTGTCGGCTTTGATCATACCGCCAAAAAATAACACCGGTTGAGCGGGCGGCTGGGCAGTTGCGATGCAGTTCACCGAACCAATCAGAGAGCCGTTTTTATAGGCCGAAAGGAAACCATTGCCATGCACCAGAGCAATGTGCATCCATTCATTCAGATTGTATCCGAATTGAATCAGGCGAATTGGCGAAGAAGGAGGATAGGTACTGGGATCAGCCGGATCATAACAGGCCATCCACACCCAAATTTGAGTCGGTCCGCGGCTGATGCCCCACCAGCGTGCAAAATCTCCAAAGATATTATCACACTGTGCCGGTTCAATGCGCAGGATGCCATTGATGACCGAACAATCGGCTGTTCCTTCCGGTTTTACCCATAAACTGACCGTTTTGGTTTCCTTCCACCCCTCGTCTGGAAAAAGATCAACCGTCCTGCCAAGGTTGACCATGTCATCAGTACCATCAAACGATAATGCAAAACCCGCCAGACCATCCGCCCGAACAGCCAGATCAGGAGCAAAACCAACCGTCATTCCCCCCACAACGAATACAAAAATGAGCACTGATACGATAAACCGAACACCTGAGCGATCAAACACGGCAATCACACGCCATCCTTTTCAAAAATTGAGCGCTTTTCGTGCACTTCAAAATTGGGCATATCTCCCCCTGTTTCGACAGCGGTTCAGAAGTTCACCCAGTGAATCGAAAGTGCACGTCAACCTGCCAGAATCCAATTCTTCAAAACCGATGAAGTGAAGATTGGAAATCAATACGCATATCAAATTGTCAATATTTTTTATCTAAATAATTGAATTCATCATACCTGAAAATCAGTAAAAAGTTCTTTATAATTTTTTTATAGTTTTTAGCGGGTTTATTTTCTTTTTCTACCCCGCAACCATCCCAACACCATACTCGCGCCAACCAGCCCCGCCAGAAGGAAAAGTCCCATTTCAAAAGAAAAGGAATCAGCAGGGCGACTTTCTTCGATCTTGCCAGCCTGCTGCGGCGTGGGTGGTGCGGCGGTCGTAGAAGGAGTAATGGCTGGCAGTGTCGAGGATAGTTCTACTTTCCTCTGTTCAGGCGTTTTTGAGGGAGTAGCCCGGATAATGCCAGGTGTATCGGTCAAATCGCCTGTTTTTATGGGCGAAGCAACCATACCCGAGGATAGAAACCAATCCCGGCTGATCGTATCGGTGCTGAAAAATTCCCAC
The DNA here is from genome assembly GCF_053501535.1 of Bellilinea sp. NCBI lineage: Bacteria > Bacillati > Chloroflexota > Anaerolineae > Anaerolineales > Anaerolineaceae > Bellilinea > Bellilinea sp. Next base: position 20,646 of record NZ_JBRCOK010000109.1, read on the forward strand.
AATTGTTGGGCTATCTTCTCCGCCCCCTGAGTGGATGGATGCGTACAGTCCGCTGTCAAATCGCTTGCCAGCCATGTGAACCCATCCTTTCGGGGATTCTCCCCATCCGCCCAAAGATAAGGTCCCCATGAAAGATAAGATGCTTTGACCTCCCCATTTGACGGGTTAAAATTCAACTGTGGATCCCCTTGGATTTGCTTCTCAATCAACCACTTGACCGCAAAACCGGTTTCATAGGCCAGCGGCTCCGGGCTTAACCCCCGCCAGTAAGTATAAGAACGTGTTCGGCTGGAAAGGAACACCAGTTTCAAATTGGGGAATTTCGTCTTCAAATGCTGGACAATCACCTGCAAGTCCGATTGTAAGGCTAACGCCTTCTGCGGAAAATCTCCCCCGCCGGTATTGGTCAGCTTAACCCATGCAACCTGCACCTGTTGGGAGGAAAACCCATAGCCGGTTATTCGCCTATCCAGTTCCTGCCAGGCTATCCCTTCAGGGTTGCTCCAGCGCTCTGCAATCTGGTTGGGCAAAGCCCCATTCAACAACACCACCTTCGGATTGAGTTCCGCTTTTTGCTCAGCCAGCCGACTGAAAGCCCCGAACTCGGTTGCAGTGTTGGACATGCCAATCGAAATGAACAAAATCCGCCCATTTTGATCATCCACCCGCCCGTCGGTGGCCAGCGGTTGAATCTGGCGGGATAAATCCAAACCGGCGGCTTCGTGCTGCGCCGGGCGCTTGTTGCTTCCGTTCGGATACAATCCGCCCCTAAAACCGGTTGCCTGACCTTCCATCCGTACATACGCATCCCCCCCCAGTTCCGTCAGGGGTAACGCCACCGGTTGAAACGGCATGGAACAAATTTCCGCCGGCTGTTGAGACTGTCCCCGCACGGGATGAAACACAAACGCCAGCAGAACAGGCAAGACCATCCATGTCCATGACAAAATACTTGGAGGCTTATTGAGAAATTTCACATCGATCATCCGATTAGCGGCTCACTCCTGTTTCATTTTACCCAACGGGAGTGAGCCGGTTAAGTGGCCTCAAAAAAATTAGGGGGAAATCACGCTTTAAGGCAGACGGGTAATCCGCCCCTGGCCGCCTTCAGGATACTGGGCAGCGGTAATTACGCCGCCCAAACCAGATTGAATGTAATTCCGAAGGGATTGCTGGTAAGTGACACCCACAGTAGTAAAGGCAGCCCCCCGGAAGGGATACTGATCACCACCCCGCGCCAGAAAATCAATCGTCGCTACCGTCAAATCCGGCCCGGGGATGACACTGCCATCTCCAACAACCTGGGTGCCGTCATCCAGGAATACATCCCTGACCCTCGAACCAACCGTGACGATATTTCCATTTGAATCCAGTATTTGAGCGGTACCGGCCGGATCCCAGGTGAAGCGGAAACCGGAAATCTGGGCAAAACGCCCATCCCCAAACTCCACCCGCGAAACGGCATTCTCCAAAATTTGCTTGAACTGATCTCTGGATATTCCTTCCACAATTGAAACAAAGTTGGGGAAGGGCAAAATCGAGAAAGTGGTCAATTCGGTAATGTTGCCTGCCGGAATAACGGAGGCATTCCGAATACCGCCGCCATTTTGGAGAGCCACCTGCGGCACACTCACCCCGTATAAGCCCGCCAGTTGAGCAGCCTGCCACCGCAAGGCATCGGCAGTCAAATTGCCTAAATTCGTTTCCCGGCTGCGAATGTTGGTTCTTGTGCCGTCCAATGGCACTTCGGAGACCCCAATCACATTCATGCTCATTTCATTGAGTGCCTCAATCAGCGGCTCAACCACTCTGCTCTGCACTTCTGGATGGGGCGGAACTGCATCCGGTTGATTGCCGCCGGCAACCCGCACCGGGCCGCTTTGAGACTCATCAATCATGACCAGATTGCCGGCTTTGTCGAAGCCCGCTACCAACCGCCCCACATAGGAATAACTACCAGCGGTTGTCACCACCGGCACCTGAACACCGATGGAATCGGTTGCCCATAAGGGGTAGGAGCCAAAAATACGGGTTTCGTCACCCGGTACCAGCACTTGCCCGGGATTGGCCAGCACCTCATCGCCACCGCCAGCGATGATGATATCAATTCCGGACAGGTAAGGCACCATTGAAAGGTCTTCGGTAATGCTTTGCAGGTGGCTGATCAGGATGATTTTGTTGATTTTCATTGCTTCCAGCCTGCGAACTTCTGCCATGATTGCTTCGGCAACCATATCATTGACACGCACGTTGCGCGGGCTGGAGATGTATGGAAGCATTGGAGTAGTTGCTCCAATAATGCCAACCCGTCCGGCGGGAGTCTTTACAGTTGTGCTGGCTGCAATCCTTTTCTGATTTTTCAATTCCTGCAGGCGCGGCTCAGCCGAGAAGTCCAGATTGACGCTCAGGAAAGGCGGTTTCGATACCGAAAAACCTTGAATGAAGTCTGCCAGAACATCCGGGCCAAAATCAAAATCGTGATTGCCCAGCGCAATCGCATCATATCCGATTAAGTCCATAGCGATGCTGTCATAAAATGGCACGCCTTTTTCAAGGCTGGCATTGAATTCCGGCCCAGCCAAAAAATTATCGCCAGAGGAGACCATCACCACACTGCGCGGGGCAGAAGGAACCGGCGGCTTACCGTGGACGGCATCCCACTTCAATCTATCCACCATTGTTTTGAAACGCGCCGCACCGCCAAAATCTTCTAACCCCCTTCCAAGATTGATTAAGTCCGACTCTCCGTCATTGTTATGTAAAACAGTCAGCCAAAAAGCAACTTTTGGCTGACTGGCTTGAACGGTTGAGTTGGGCAATAGACCAACCCCAAGGGAGAGAATTATCAAAAAAGTCAAAATATAAGAGGCTGTTTTTTTCATTTTTTCTCCAAATCTGATCAAATAACGGGAAAGGAACAGTAATCAATAACCCGACCGGCATAATTAAGCATGATGTTTTTAAGTGATTCACCTCCTCTGGAAATAATTATTGACTAATACAATTTATTATATCAATTTTTGCTTTCCTTTCATTAAAAATTGTTCGTTACGGACAGGATACCCCCCTTTTGGAGAGGACAAAATTGGCAATTGACCGTTATAATGAACCTGTACAGCACGGCATACAAGCCATCCTCTGGGACATTATGTTTCTTCGGTGTTGGCGTTTTTTTGAAGGCAGGAATGAATGAACCCTCTGAAATCTGCTACCCGTGTTGCTCTGGCTTCTGATCAGGCAATTTACCGTAAGGGTCTCTCTTCTTTGATCATGAGCATCAAAGATTTCCAGCTGGTCGGCGAGGCTCAGAGTGTGGTTGAAATTGTCGAATTATGCAAATTAACTCAGCCTACCCTTGTCCTGCTCGACTTCAAAAGCTCAGCCGAACAGGCCCATTTTCTGGTCAACGAAATTCACTCCCTGTGGCCAGCCATGAAGATCGTCCTGCTGCTCGACTGTCCCGAAGAAACCTTGCCCCTTGAAGAATTTGGCTCGGTGCCGCTTTATCTCTTTTCGCGGGATGTCAACGAAGAAGAATTCAAAGCGGCTTTGATGCAGGTCGAACGCGACCCTTCTCCTCCAATCGAAAAAGAAGAAATGCCGCATCCAGTTTTCAGCCACACCAACTTCACTGTTTTTGAAAAAGATTTGGAGGAAGCCTTCACCGCTGCCCGATCCGCTGCAGCCGACAACGAAGAATTCACCAACCGGGAATTAGCCATGGCCGGTAAAATTCAGGCTGATATTCTGCCGGAAGAATCACCCCATCTCGATGGCTGGGAAATTGTAACTGCCTTACAGCCAGCCAGAGAAACTTCCGGCGACTTTTACGACTTCATCCCACTTTCCAATCACAAAATAGGCTTTGTAGTGGCAGATGTTTCTGACAAAGGGATGGGGGCGGCTCTGTTCATGGCTTTGAGCAGTACACTCTTTCGAACATACGCGGTACGTTTTCCCACCCTTCCAGCAATTACGATGAGTGCGGTCAGTGAGCGCATCCTTTCGGATACCCGCGGGAATATGTTTGTTACCGCCTTCTTTGGTATTTTAGAACCCGTGACGGGCAGGTTGACTTACGCGAACGCCGGACATCCACCCGGTTTCCTGATCGGCGTTTCCGGCAAAGGTAAGATCTCACTGAGCGAATTGAAAACTACCGGCATGGCCCTGGGGGTATCCGAACAGGCACGCTGGACCCAAAAAACAATCCGGATTTCTCCCGGTGATTTGCTGATCCTGTATACTGACGGAATCACCGAAGCGCAAAATGAAAAAGGCGACTTTTTCGGTGAAGATCGCCTTTTGGATGTAGCCCTGGCCTACGCCAGCCACTCTGCTGCGGAAGTCCACCGCGCCATTCTGAACGAAGTACAGCATTTTGTCGGTGCTGCCCGCCGCTCAGATGATATTGCCCTCATTGTTGTGCGCAGGCTGTAAACGCACACGATACCGGGTTACACTGCTTTTCCTGCAGCCCTGGCACGTTCAAGGATGCGCTCAGCAGCCTTGATGACCGGGGCATCCACCATTTTTCCGTTCAGGGCAAATGCCCCTTTGCCTGCCTGCTGATAGGCTTCAGCTGCTTCGACAACCCGCTTTGCAAACTCTATGGCCTCTGCCGAAGGAGTAAACGCCTCCTGAACCACCTGAACCTGATTTGGGTGAATGATCTGCTTGCCGGTAAATCCCATCGCCGCACCCGACAGCGCTTCCTGCCGCAGCCCTTCCAAATCCTGCAGGTCTAACCAGACCATATCCATCGCCTGCAAATTATAGGCGGCGGCATGCAAAACCACCGCACTGCGCGCATATAACAATTCGGTTGCAGCCAGACTGCGCACAGCACCGATACTCCCCGCAAAATCCTCTGCCCCAAAGATCAAACCTTGCAGGCGTGCATCTATCGTACAAATTTCTCTCAAATTCAAGACCGCCTGAGGCGTTTCAATCAAAACCAGTAAGGCAATTGATCCGTGTCCCCACCCATTGGCCTGCTCAACGGCGGCAATGCGCTGGCAGACCCATTTCACCTCATCAGCCCCTTCAATTTTCGGGATTACAATCCCATCCGGGTGAGCATTCAGCACAGCGTGCAAGTCCTCTTCTGCCAATCCCGACCCTAAAGAATTAATCCGCACCAGCCGCTCGGAGCGGCCAAAATGGACCGTTTTCAGGGCTGAGGCAATGTTCTGCCGGGCAGCCGATTTGCGATTGACCGCCACACCGTCTTCGATATCCAGACAGATACTATCCACATCCAGGCTGGCGGCTTTGTGAATTTTTCGTTCATCATCGGCTGGCACGTACAGCATGGCTCTTCTGGCGGGCATACTTCCTCCTTGCATCTGGTAATTGCTGCTGGTTTGCTTTCCGTGACCAGTTTACCAGAAAAAAAGCAAGACCATCCCCCAGATGCTTAACTATCCAGGTTTCATTCCACGCTTAGCCGTAGCGATAAATAATGCCAAAACCGCCACGTGGATATTCCCAATGCAGCGCCTGCGGGGGACAGGCAACCGTACATGTGCCACATTCCAGACAGCCGGCCCAATCCGCTACAATTTTGCCATTCTGCTCACTGTAGACTTCTGCCGGGCAGACGAACAAACACGCTCGAATTTTACACTCCGCTTCACAAACCTCATTGTGGACAACAATGTGCGGATGTCCATCATCCAGTTCATATTTATTTTGGGCTAGTTTTTCTGTAACCGTTAAACGCTTCATAAAGCCCGACCTCCGTTCCAAATATCTCTCAGCAGGTCCAGTATAGAAAGGTTACCCCGCCGCACCGCTTCGCGCGCAATCTGTCTCAGTGGTTGATGCGGAAGGGCGTCTTGTTGATAAATCTGCCGGAAAACCTCACTCAACAGTTGAGGATAGGCTGTGTATAAACGATCATTTTGCATAAAATGGGGTGCGCGGGAGAAGGTTTTTAAATCCGCCATGACAAAACTTTCTTCCAGTTTTTGGCGATAGAACGCCAGGCTTGCCGCGCTGAAATCCTTGTTGCGAAACGCTTGAGCCGCCGCTTCGGCGGCTGCCATCGCCGATCCAATCGCCAGATCCATACCGCGCACCCAAAAACCGTTATTGACGGTCAAACCGGCTGCGTCGCCAATCACCAGCATGCCGTCCGTGAACAGACGCGGCATCATCTTCAATCCGGCTTCCGGCACCAGATGCGCCCCGTACTCCACCACTTTACCGTCCTTCACCAATGTGGCAACCCAGGGGTGGCCTAAGTATTGGTCAAAGATCTCGCTGGCTTTTTTCTGATGCTCAATCAGGTGCGCCAGTTGAATAACCAGTCCAATCGAAAGGCTTTCTTTGTTCGTATAAAGAAAACCGCCGCCAGCAATTCCCTGTGTGGCAGAACCGACGATATTAAAGGCACTGCCTTCATTGCCATCCAGGCGAAAGCGATTTTCGATCACCGACTGCGGCAGGGCAATCACTGCTTTGATTCCAACCGCAACATGCTCTTGTGGGATTTGTGGGCGTAATCCTGCCTCCTGCGCCAGAAAGGAATTCGCCCCATCGGCGGCAATGACCAGATCGGCGAACATCTCATCCTCCCCGGCAGCAATTCCCACAATTCGTTCGCCATCCCGCAAAAGGCGCTCCACCTTGATGCCCGGCACCAAGATGGCACCGGCTGCTTCTGCCTGCTCCCCCAGCCAGCGATCAAATTTGGAACGCAGCACACTCACAGCATTGTATGGAGACTGGTTGAATGCCTGTGTCTTGTGATCCAGAAGGAACGAATCTTCATCCGTAAGAAACGCAACGACATTATTGGTGATCCACCGCTCGACCGGCGCTTCTTCCCAAAAATTGGGAATGACTTGATGAAGAACCCGCCCATACAATACCCCACCCGATAAATTCTTGCTGCCCGGAGAAGGACCCCGTTCAATCAGCGCCACTTCCAATCCCTGACGGGCCAGTAAGAGGGCGGCCGTACAACCAGCCACACCAGCCCCCACCACAATCACATCCAGTTTATCACCGCTCATTCAAGACCTCAGGCTTCGTGTAACCCCTGAATCAGGGCTGGCACGACCTCGTATAAATCGGCAACAATGCCATAGTCGGCCTGTTTGAAGATGGGGGCATCGGGGTCTCGGTTGACCGCCACGACCACTCTGGCATTCGTAATTCCAATCGTATGCTGCACCTGACCCGAAACCCCCAAACCGAGATACAAATCAGATTTTATGTAAGCCCCGGAAATGCCAATATAGCGTTCACGCGGCAGCCAGCCCAGCCCTTCAGAGAGGGGACGGGTGCAGGCAATTTCTGCACCCAATACCTGCGCCAGCTGCTCTACCTGAGCCACATCTTCCTGGTGAGCAATTCCCCTTCCGAGGCAAATAACGCGTTTGGCTTCAGCCAGGTTGACGGAAATAGGCGGCAGGTCTTTGCGTTCGCGCAGAATTGCCCGTTTTTCGGGCAATCGGAATGGCACAGGAATCACCTGTGGGGCTGTGTGCGATTGAACAATGTCCGCTTCAAATTGCCCTTTGGCAATGGTAAACAGCACCGGCAGCCTTCGTGGACGTTCGAGTCGCTCCGCTCCACCGGCGAATATCATATGGCGCGCAGCCAACCCATCCTTCACCTGTTCAAAAGAGCGCACGTCGGTTATGGCGCTGACGTCCAAACGCGCAGCCAGCCTGCCGCAAATTAACCGCCCGCTGGTCGTTGCTCCAATCAAAACAACAGTTGGTTTATGTTGATTTACCAATTCCCATAAAGTCAGAAAGACATCTTCAACAAGGTAACCTTCTGGCACCTGTTCGATCCAGTAAATCTGGTCAACCGCAAACGAACCAACCCGCTGGACATCGGATTGATCACCGATCACAACTGCCGCAATGGTCGAAAAGCCATCGTTGTTCAACTGGCGTGCCGCGCTGACCAATTCACCAATCAGGCTCACCTCTTCACTGATGACAAAAATTTGATTTTGATCGCTCATCGGCCCTCTCCTAAAGCACGCCTTCTTTTTTCAAGTTATTCAGCAATGACCTGACTGCTTCCTCGACCGAACCACCCAATACGACTCCCTTTCTGGCAGTGCGCGGAGGCGCTTGAACGGCCAGAATTTCAACCGAGGCAGCCAGATTTTCAATGCCTATATCGGCCAATGACCATTCAATCACCGGCTTTCTGGATGCTTGCAAGATTGCGCGCATCGAGGCCAGACGCGGCTCACAGATATCCGAGGTTACCGATAGAGCCGCCGGCAATGGCACATCCAGCACCTGCATTTCCACATCCAGGGTTCGCTGGATTTCAAGCATTCCATGCTCGATCAACCGTACATCCTGCACAGCATTCAGGCAGAGCCAGCCCAATCGTTCTCCAACCTGCGCACCGGTCTGCTGGAAATACAGGTCGGCCGACCCCTCACCGAAGAATGCCAGTTGGACATCTTCCAATTTACGGATAGCGGCTGCCAGAACACGAGCAGTTTCGGCGGTGGAAGCATCCTGCAATGTTTCATCCACAACCAGCACCAGTTCATCGGCACCGCGTGAGAGAATGTCTTTCTTAATTTTGGATTGGTTGATGGGGGACGGACCGGCCGAAAGAGCAATCACCTTGCCGCCGTGCATTTCAGCCAGGCGCACCCCTGCTTCAAGAGCTGGTAAATCAAAACCACCGATGCTCCACTCTGCATGGGCGGTGGAAACCGACCCGTCGCTGCCAATTTCCAAATCTTCAGGGTCAGGCGCAATTTTCACACACACAACAATGTTCATCACGGCTCCGATCTTTATTTTGATAAGTTTATCAACAAAGTGGTATTTTATGAAACCGCTTTTTGTCCGAAAATTTTATAAATCCATTAGAAAATGAAAACCGGCCTGTAATTGACCACTTCAGGCCGGATATCAAACAACAGACTTTTGCGAATGGTTGTCGTAAGGCAGTATCAGGGAAGCAGATCCGTCAATTCTGCCGGGGCAGCGCTAATTCCCACCAAAGTAGTGCCGGTATGCGCGCCTAAAATTGGCCCAACCGTAACCGGCGGCAGCCAATCACAAGCCACCAGGTTTTCCATGGCTTCGCGCAGCATCTCGATTCCATCCGGGTTATGGGCGTGAATCAATTGCAGGCGCAGTTTTGGAACATTCGGATACATCTTGACCACTTCCTGTGCCATGCGCTGGATGGCACGGCGGAATGTCCGCTCCTGCGCCACTGTCACATACCGTCCGTCCTCCTTTGAAACCGAAATCACCGGACGGATATTCAATAACGAGGCGAGCAGTCCTTTCAGGTGACTGATCCGCCCGCCATGAATCAGGTATTTCATCGTGTCCAGCGTAAAAAAGCCGGTCGTCAGGCTGCGCACCTTTTCCATAAGGGCAAGAATTTCTTTCAACTCCCAACCCGCTTTTAGCGCCCGGGCTGCCGCTTCAACCTGCCAGGCCTCTGGGGCCGAAAGCGTCATGGTATCCCAAAGGGTGATCTGCGCTTCCGGTACCATTCCGGCTGCCACCTGAGCTGAGTTTAATGTACCGCTCAAACCCGAAGAAATGTGAATGGAAAGAATTTGAGGATCTTCCTGAGCCAGCCGGCGGTAAAGTTCAACAAAATCCCCTGCCCCAGGTTGAGAGGTGGTCGGATACTCTCCGGTTTCTTCCAGCAAGCGGTAAAATTCTTCGGATGTCAGGTCTTCCCCGCTGGAGTAGGTTTTGCCGGCCAGGGTTAATTTCATCGGAACATAGTAAAGCGGAGGCAACCCCTCCAGTTGCTGAGGTGAAAGATCGCAGCCTCGATCGGTGACAATTTTCATGAAAAAAAACCTCCACTTGAGAAATGTGAGTTATTTCCATATTATCACCGGATTTCCCCCGGTAAAATAGCCGCCAGTGAATTGTGACCCAAAATAGGAAACAGGTCAGCCGTGATTCCTATTTTTCACCTCTTGAAAAGGTTTACCCATCCCCCATATCTGCCACATAATCCCCCACGATTGCCTCAAAATAGGTTCTCATTGGCCGAAAGTACTGTTCCTCCCACCAGGATAAGAGGACTTTATTCAGCGTCACTGGCACGCCGCTATGGCGAAGCCGCACTTCACAACCCATACAGGTGGGCTGAATCGTTAATGAAATGCGGGAATCTTCATCCAGCGGCAAACCTTCCACTTTCCAGCTCTGCTCGATTAAGGAATGGGCAACCAGCAGCCTAATACGGCTTTCTACTTTGCCATTGAGAGTAGAAAAAACTCCCCCCGTCTGGGCTTGGATTTTAGCCGGTTGACCGGTAAATTGGGCATGTTCAAAAGAATCCAGCCAGGCGCGGTAGAAACGCTCAGGATAGACCGGCATATCAACGGTAAACTCAATAGTGGATTTCAGGATCATCGCTGGTTTGTATTTATACTAATTTTGTCCAGTATATCATAAAAAATTTCTGGAGGGGAACTTTTGAATGAATTTCAGCGTCATAATACCATCACAGAACAATGAAATGGAGGACAAAATGTTTAGATTACTTTTACTGAGTGTTGGGATGATGTTCATGCTAAGTGCATGCGCTACACCTGTTGAAGCAGATCCAAATTCACCCGTAGTCAGCCCAACCGAAGGCGCAGGCGAAACCCCCGCCCAGGTTAACCCCTATCAACCGCTGGAAAGCGATGCAGCCTTACAACGCGGCGAAGCGTTTCTTGACTCAACCGATGTGTTGATTTTGGAAAGCTACCCTGTCCAAATCAATCTGGTGTTGACCGGCAATCTCCCCACGCCCTGCCACCAATTGCGCATCGCAGTCAACCAACCGGATGAAGCCAATCGAATACTTGTTGAAGTGTATTCAGTAGTTGACCCGGAGCAAGTCTGCATTCAAATGCTGCAGCCCTTTGAAGCAACCTACTCTTTGGGTTCATTCCCCAGCGGCAGCTATACGATACTGGTCAATGGTGAAGAAGTTGGTCAATTCGACTCGTGAAACATTGAGAAGTTCCCTATCATAGCCCCCTCTCTTTTGAGGGGGTTTTTTCTTAAGAATTTTTGACCGCTGCATCTGGCTTAACTTTTTTATAGAAGTAAGATAAAATTATTCGGGCAGGTTGTGGAATCGCCAAAAAGCGAATGCCCCAGACCTGCTTTTTTATAAATTGATCCAGCCGGGCTGTCAGGCACGGATTTTTGGAGGTGTTTTATGAGCGATTTTATCTTGCCATTTGACTTTTCGGAGGATGATCCCGGTCGCTCCAGAGGGCAATTACTGCTGAACGAGCCGCTTCCCTACCCCATCGGTAATCAGGGAAGCGGCTTTTACCGTCCCGGTCGGATGATTCTGGATCATCAAACATCCATTGACATGGTACTCTATCACAACCCGGCCACAGCACAATTCATCTACACCCACACCACCAAACCCAATCCTCATTTACTGGCCTTGACCGGCCTCAAACCCGAAGAAATCCAACCTATCCAAACCCTGACCCTGCCCGGTCAGTTGATCATGGGGTCGCAGCGCTCATTTCTCATCAGTCAGGCTATTCAAACCATGCTGGCTTCTCCCATCTTTCAAAACCTGTTTACCAGCCAGCAGCAAACCCAGATTGCCGTCTTTCCCATTGCTCGCGAGGGACTGAAGTATCAGGTCACCGAAGCCATTTACGCCAACTCCGGCTATCTTTGCGATGAGGTAATTCTGGATGCCCACCACGTGTTTGACAGCAATGTGCCGGTTTTCAGCCGTAAAGTCGAGATGACTTTATTCAAGGATAAAGACCTGAACAAAATCCAGCACGAAAACATCACGGTAGCCTTCATTGCCGACAGCATTGCCAGCGGCCTGGTGATGCGCGAGGTGATCAACAAAATCAAGGAACGTTTTCCGCGCATTCAATGGGTTGAAGTGATTGCGCCATTTGCCACCCTGCGCGGGCTTTGCCGCATCACCGAATGCGACGGCAGCGAAAATATCCACATTCGGGTGCACAGCTTTGAAACCTTACTCAATGCTCTGCCTCCCGACTACTATTACTCTGCTCACTTCAACATTCCCGAATTGCACATTCGCCCCGAGCTGGAACAGGCTTACCGTGAGTGGTGGGGGCAAGATGATGCCGGTAACTGGATTGCCGATACGGCCTGCGCCGGCTACGGATGGAGTGAGGTTTTCTACTCGCCCCGCAAACAGATTGAGATGATTAACGAACAATTGACAGCCCGCCACAATTTGACCATTACGGATATTCTGCGCCGCAACCTGGTTGCTTCAGAGCGGGCAGTTGCGCTCGTAGAGCAGGCGCAGGCCGATCAAGGCTAGATTCGGTTCAACCACCTCAATGGACTGACTTTCCGGCGCAATCAGTTCCGCCAAACCGCCAGTTGCCACCACGCGTGCAACACCGCCCAGCTCCCGGCGGATGCGTTTAACCATGCCGTCCACCAGTTCCGCAAAACCGAACACAATTCCAGAACGCATGGATTGCAGCGTGTTTTTGCCAATGGCTGCCGGCGGGTGGGCCAGCGCCACCTGCGGCAGGGTTGCCGTTGCGCGGAACAGGGAATCGCTGCTGGTAAGAATGCCCGGTGCAATGGAAACCCCCTCAAAATCACCCTCCGCCGAAACAGCCGAAAAGGTCGTTGCGGTACCAAACCCTACGACAATCACCGGCGTGCCATATAAATGGCGGGCAGCCAGCGCATTGACAATTAGGTCAGTGCCGACCTCCGAGGGATAATCGGTATTGATGCGCATCCCGAGATCAACCCCATCTCCAATCATCAACGCTTCCTGTTTCAAATAGCGATGAGCAATCTCCTCAAAGACCTGCGTCAGGGCAGGTACAACCGAAGAGACCGCACATCCCTTTACATCCGTGACGCTCACACCGGAAGTTGCCAGCAAATTGAGCAGCAAAACGGCATATTCATCGGCCAGCCGATTGCGGTCCGTAGCAACCCGCCAATGGCAGCACATCTGATCGCCGTTGAACAGACCCATCTTGATGTTGGTATTGCCGATATCCACACACAACAGCATGAGGACGCTCCTGAAAATGGGATGGAATATGGAAGTTGAATTTAGTTTAACATGAAATTCCTCTTTGAAAGAAAGATCATCTTCACTGCGCTTTGGCAGGTTTATGATAAACTTGGCGGGGTGTAATCTCAAAACCATCTTTCAACCAAAAGGATTGTTATGTGCGGTATTTTTGGCATTGTCACCGAAAAAGAGCAAAACCTCGGCCCTGTTTTGATTGAAGCCGCCCGCCGTCTGACCTACCGCGGTTACGATTCGGTGGGTGCGGCAACCATTTCCGGCAGCCGCATTGACCTGCGCAAAGACGTTGGCAAAGTGGATGAAGTTGCCGAACGCTACAATTTTGCTGAAATGACCGGCAGCCGCGGCATTACCCAACTGCGTTGGGCTACCTTTGGCGCGCCTTCGCAGGTCAATGCCCAGCCGCATCTCGATTCGGATGGAGATCTGGTCGGCGCTCACAATGGTAATGTGGTCAATAATGTGGAATTGCGTCAGCAATTCATGGCAGAGGGAATGACGGTTCGCTCTCACAATGATGGGGAGTCCTGTGTTCATGCAGTAGAACGCTACATTGACCGTGGATTTGATTTCATCGAAGCCATCCGCCGCGCCTATCAGGATTTGCAAGGTGATTATGCCTACGTGGTTGGACAAATCAACGATGACAAACTCTACGCCATTAAAAAGGGCTCCGGTTTGGTGGTTGGAATTGGGGAAGGGTTTACTTGCGTTTCTTCCGATCTGCCTTCCATCCTGCCGCTCACCCGTAAAATCCTGCGGATTCAGGATGGCGAGATCATCACCCTTTGGGCCGACCGGGTTGAACTGCGCTCGGTCAGCGATGGCAGCCCGATCGAACGTGAACCAGAACTGGTAACCGAAACCATGGAAGACGTCCAAAAAGGCGGCTATCCCCATTTCATGCTCAAAGAAATTCACGAACAACCACAGGTTGCCCGCGAAGTATTGCACATGCTGACCGGCAGTGCTGAAGTGGAGAGCGTATTGGATGCCATACGCAACGCCCGGCAGGTATATTTCATCGGTTGCGGCACCAGTTACCACGCCTGTCTGGCAGGTTCGGTGTACTTTGCCCAACTGGCCGGCAGGGCGGTAATTCCGGTACTGGCGCCTCAATTCATCCCTCAGTACCTGCCAGCCGTTAACCAGCAGGATGTCGGCATTTTTGTCAGTCAATCCGGAGAAACCAAGGATGTACTGAATGCCCTGCAAGCCGCTGATTCTCGTGGAATGACCTGTTTGGGTTTGGCAAACGTGATTGGCTCAACCCTTACCAAAGCCACTGCCAGCTGGCTGCCGCTGTGCTGCGGTTATGAAATCAGTGTTCCGGCTACCAAAACCTTCACCAATCAGGTGGTTACTTTTCTATACCTTGCCTGCCGATTGGGTGGAAAGGATACCGGCCTGCTCGAGCAAATCCCTGCCTTGATGGAAGAAACACTGGCAGTATGTGAACCCCAAATTCAAGCTATTACCACCGAAATCAACCGATGGAACGATCTTTACTGTCTGGGGTACGGGGCAACCTACCCCATGGCGCTGGAAGGCGCACTCAAGTTGAAGGAAATTACCTACGCTCACTGCGAAGGAATGCTTTCCACCGAATTTAAGCACGGTCCGCTTTCTGCGGTCAGTGAAGGCTATCCGGTGCTGTTCGTTGCCGGGCCGGATGACGTGCCGCTGATTGTCAGCGGCATCAACGAGGTTACCTGCCGCGGAGGGCGGGCTATTGCCGTTGGGCAGGAAGATCCCCGCCTGTGCGCAAACGCCAGCGATGTCATCACACTGCCAGCAGCCAGCCCAGAAATATCATCCCTGCTCAGCGTCTTGCCCTTGCAATTGCTGGCCTATCACATGTCCGTTGCACGCGGCTATGACCCCGACTTTCCACGCAACCTGAGCAAAACCCTGACGGTAGATTGATAAAACGACTATCCATCAAGCGATTTTTGTGACATTTGTCCGCTTGACAAAGTGGTTGCTTGGCTTACAATTACATTCAAGGAGTTGAATGTAATAGCATGACACCCGCTGCAATCAACCAGTTCGAATCAACTGCCCAAATTTTTAAGGCTTTATCTCACCCTGCGCGAATTGCCATCCTGGAAATTTTGCGCAATGGAGAAGAATGTGTCTGTCATCTGGAAGCCATTTTGGGTTACCGGCAGGCCTACCTCTCTCAGCAACTCGCCGTCTTAAGGGAAGCCGGCATTTTAGCAGACCGCCGCGAAGGTTGGAACATTTTTTACCGCATCGTCCATCCGCAAATCTTGCAAATTCTGGATTTATCGCGCCAGTGCCTCCCGCGGGAGAGTCAAGAAATACCTCTTTTGCAGGCCGAGGATTGCGAATGCCCAAAATGTAAGCGAAAGGACACTTCTTCTTCGGGTGTTATCCAAAACGCTGCCCTTAAGATAACGGGGAATCAACTCGATTAAGGTGGATTTTCAGGCAGAATTTAACCTCTACCTTTGCACGACTCAAAGACATTCGATAGATTGAATATTATTAGAGAAGGGACGCAGCAAAATCAACATGGAACCAATTGGGAGCATTCTTCTTTCATTGTTCTGGTCCGGGTGGACCAGCTTACTGGATTATCTGGCAGCGCATGTGCTGTTGTGCCTTGTTCCGGCATTTGTCATTGCCGGTTACATGAGTTCAATGATTCCCAAGGAAACCATCACACGTTACCTTGGCCCCAAAGCCTCCAGATGGATCAGTTACCCGGCCTCTGCGATTGGCGGCTTTATTCTGGCGGTTTGCTCCTGCACCATCCTGCCGCTTTTTGCTGGCATCTGGCGTCGGGGCGCAGGTTTAGGGCCGGCGATTACTTTTCTTTTCGTTGGTCCCGCAATAAACATCCTCGCCATTACCTACACCGGCGCAGCCATCGGATTTGATATTGCCTTATCACGCCTGATCCTTTCGATTACTTTTGGCATCGTCATCGGTCTGATTATGGCGTGGGTCTTCCGGAAAGAGGAAAGCGCCCGCTCGCTGCAAATGGAAGAAGCGGGAATGTTCGATCAAAAGGCTGATGTCAAACCTGCGGTCTGGGTGGTCTTTTTGCTGCTGGTTGCCGTGCTCATTATCGGCACTCTGCAAGTTGACCTGCTGACCAATGTTTACGCTCAGGTTAAGCTTCCTTTTAACGTCACGCAAGGAACACGCGATGCCCTCAACGCCGTCAATCTGAGCCTCCAGGGATTCGTATTAATCCTCCTGCTGGTTTTCATTGGCATTACAGCCTGGAAGGGATTCGAAAATATCTTCTCCGGCTTCAACCGCTGGACTTATACAGCCATTGGCTTGATCGCAGTGACAATTCTGGTAGCAGCCCCTAAAGAGGAAGTTGGCTCAATCATCATAGGAATCAACGGCCGTTTGATCGGCGAAGCGCTGGTGTTGACCGCCCTGGGTGCGGTGGTCAGCCGTTCATTCACAAAAGATGAATTGAGCGGCTGGATTTGGGAAACCTGGAAGTTTGTCAAGCAGATTTTTCCCCTGCTGATTGTGGGTGTCTTTCTGGCGGGTATTGCCAAAGAAATCATCCCGGCGGCATGGGTACAGGCAATTGCCGGTCAAAACACCTTGATGGCCAATTTCGTAGGCGTCTTATTCGGTGTGTTCATGTACTTCCCCACGCTGGTGGAGGTACCGGTTGCCAGAATGTTCCTTGATTTAGGAATGGCTCGCGGCCCGCTGCTGGCGTATCTGCTGTCCGATCCGGAACTTTCTTTGCAGTCCATTCTGGTCTTAAGTGGTGTGATGGGGAAGAAAAAGACCGCCGTCTATGTTTCGCTGGTAGCAATCATGAGTATGACCGCAGGATACTTGTTCGGATTGCTGCTGGCAGCCAGTTAACCCTCGCACCTCAAAAGTGATACACTATTCTCGAAAGGAATGGGCAATCTCCCCAATGGGATTGCCCTCTCCCCTTTCCTGAGCTTGGCACCACCAGCCAGAAAGCGAGGCAACATGCTTCATATATCCCGCTGGATGAAAAAAGAAGTTATCTCTATCCCGGTCAATTCCAGCATTCGTCAGGCAATTCAACTTTTTCTGGATCACCACATTGGCACCCTGCCGGTGGTAGATGAGAGTAATCATCTGGTCGGAATCTTACGCCTGCAGGATGTCATTGACCTGGGCATGCCGGATTTCATTCATCTGGTCACCGATTTTGACTTTTTGCACGGTTTTGGCGCTGTCGAAAACCAGCGTCCCGACCCGGCAATTTTTGAAAAGGACATCAAAGAATTGATGATTGAAGCCGTATCAGTCCACGAAGATGCCGGTTTGTTTCGCACGGCTGCGTTGCTGCACAAACACGCCTTGCGTGATCTTCCTGTTGTAGATAATGAAGGTCGTCTGGTCGGAATTGCATCTCATGTTGATGTTGGAGTTGCCCTGCTTTCTTTCTGGATTTCTTGAGGTTGCTGCCAATGACCCTAACCCTATCGTCCGCGGTATCCGCTTTGCTGTTTGCAATTTGTCTGGCTCTGATCTTTAGCGAGAAAGTTCACCGAACAATTGTCGCAGTCTTTGGAGCCGTATTGATGGTGGCTTTTGGTTTAATGTTCGGTTTTTACAACGAAGAACAGGCTGTCGCTTCAGTTGATTTCAACACCCTGGGGCTGCTTTTTGGCATGATGCTGCTGGTTGCCATGCTGGAACCAACCGGCTTTTTTGAATTCCTTGCAGTCTGGGTTGGCAAAAAATCCAAAGGAAGAGCAGCCTCGCTCCTCTTCTTGCTGTCACTGGTTACATCGCTGGTTTCAATGTTCCTCGACAACGTCACGACCGTTGTGTTGATTGCACCGGTCACGATTTTAATTTGTGAAATTCTCGGTTTTTCACCTCAACCCTTTCTCATTTCGGAAGCCATCCTTTCCAACATCGGCGGCATTTCCACACTGGTGGGCGATCCGCCTAATGTACTGATCGCCTCCGCAGCCGGTTTTACCTTCGTGGACTTCATCATCCACAGTTTGCCGTTGATTATTTTCGTCTGGTTATCTGCATTTGCAATGTTGAGCTGGATGTTTCGGGGGGATCTGCGCCAGCCTTCTCCCAACGCCGAGGCGATTCAATCCCTCAATCCTCAGGAAGCCTATACCGACCAGCCGACTTCCCGTAAAGTGATTGCGGTCATTGTGCTGGCGATTGTTTTCTTTTTCCTCGAAGAACTGCTGAAAATTCGGCCAGCGTTGGTTGCCCTTGCAGCAGCATCGCTTGCCTTAATGTGGATTCGCCCAAATATCAGCGATCTATTGAAGCGAATTCAATGGGAGATTCTCTTATTCTTTGCCGGTTTGTTCGTCATGATTGGCGGCATTCAGCAGGCCGGAGTACTGGATATTTTCACCAACCTCATTGTTCAACTGGTTTCGCTCTCACCCGCTCTGGCGGGGCTGATCCTCTTATGGTCAGTAGCGCTCCTCTCCGCCATTGTAGACAACATCCCCATCACCATCACGCTCATCCCGATCATTCAGCATCTGATTTTACCCGGTTCAAACCCATCCTTTTTATGGTGGGCACTGGTATTCGGTGCCGGCCTGGGAGGCAACGGCACTATCATCGGTTCAACTGCCAATGTGGTGGTCGTCGGTCTTTCCGAAAGAACCCGTCTGCCGATCACCAGTCAAACCTGGAGCAAACGCGGCCTTCCGGTAATGCTGCTTTCATTGGTGGTAATTTCGATTCTGTATCTGTTGGTCTTCCAGAGCTTTTCTTGAACGTCTGAAAAGACTGATCAAATGCTTGACAAAATAGAATTTATATTCTATATTCCGGGAACGTCCCCTGCTCGGTTATGTTAGAATCACAGCGTGCCGGGGACGCCGACCCCGGCACGCTTTTTAAGGAGGAGAAGAAGAGAAGTCGCCCTTTTCGATTACAATAATACAGGAAACTTTGTTCCACTGCTTGACGCAAACCCTACGCTTGACCTACGCTAGCCTTACAAGCACTTAACGAAACAGGTCTGATTTGGAGAAAATCCCATGAGCCTAACCCCCGCCGTCAAAACTGAAAATCTGGGACGCATCTATAAAATCCGTAACAACCGAAAAGAAAAACAGCGCGAACTGGTCGCCCTCACCGATGTCAATCTGGAAATCCATGAAGGTGAATTGTTTGGGCTGCTTGGCCCGAACGGCGCCGGTAAAACCACCTTAATCAAAATTCTGACCACCCTGCTCTCGCCCACCAGCGGAAAGGCATGGGTAGCCGGTTTTGATGTGACCAGACACCCCGCCGAGGTACGCAAACGCATCAACATGGTTTCGGGTGGAGAAACTTCCGGTTATGGTCTGCTGACCGTGCGCGAGAACCTGTGGATGTTTGCCCAATTTTACGGTATTCCCAGCCAGGAAGCCAACCGGCGCATTAAGATGCTGGCGGAAATTGTGGGCATTGCCGATCGCTTGAATACCAAATCCTCGGATCTTTCCACCGGCTTACGCCAGAAGATGAATATCATCCGCGGATTCCTGACCGACCCGCAAGTACTCTTTCTAGATGAACCCACTCTTGGGCTGGATGTCGGTGCTTCGCGAGATGTGCGCTCCTTCATCCGCCGCTGGATGGACGAGAATCCGCATCGCACCTTGCTGCTGACCACCCACTACATGGTGGAAGCTGAAGAACTCTGCGACCGGGTTGCCATCATCAATCAAGGGCGGGTACTGGCCTGTGATACTCCTGCAAGATTGAAACAAAACCTGCGCCATGAGGTTTTCTTTCAGATGTGGGTGGCTGCCTCGCGCTTACTCGATGAATATCCCTTCCTGCAAATCGCCGGGATTAAGCATTTTCATCAATTCCCGGAGGAGGACTCTTTGCGGCTGGAGATCACGCTGGAAGAGGAATCCGTCCTGTCTGAAGTCATCGGAGAATTGACAGCCCAAAATGCCCGCATTTCGCGCCTGGAAAAACGCGAGCCCACCCTGGAGGATGTCTTCGTCCAGCTGGTCGGTCAGCGCATGGAGGAGGTGGAAAATGTCGCTGTTCCCGCCGATTGAACATAAACGCAGTGGCTGGCAGCTTTTCATGATGACCGTGATTGGACGCTCATACCCACGAGTAGTCGGCATGCAGCGCGAGCGTTCCTGGATGTTTTTCGATGTCTTCCTCCCCCTACTCAGCGTAGCGGCTTATGTATTCGTCTACCGCGCCATCGGTGCTCCGGAAGATTATGTCGGTTTTGTGGTCGTCGGCGGTGCAATGACCGCCTTCTGGATGAACGTTTTGTGGAGTATGTCAAGTCAGCTGTACTGGGAAAAAGAACAGGGCAATCTGGCACTCTACATCATTTCTCCGGCACCGATGATGGCAATTTTGCTTGGCATGGCTGTAGGTGGCTTGTTTGCCACACTATTGCGGGCAACTGCCATCATTGCCGTAGGCAGCCTGATCTTCAATGTTACCTACGCCGTTTCCTCTTTCTGGCAGTTGATTGCCGTCTTTTCGCTGAGTATGATTGCCCTGTATGGGTTGGGAATGATGACCGCTTCCATCTTTCTGCTGCTCAGCCGCGAGGCGTGGCACCTCGCCAATCTGGCAATGGAACCGGTCTATCTGGTTTCCGGCATGTATTTTCCGGTCAAGAATTTGGGATTTTGGGCTGCCGCCGCAGCCTCGGTCATCCCCCTCACGCTGGGGCTGGACGCCATGCGGCAACTGGTTTTTGCCAGTGGCCCCTCTTTGGGTTTTTTGAGCGTGGAAACCGAGATCATTGTATTAATCCTCCTTTCGGTGGTTTTTGTGACGGCTGCCCGTTTTCTGCTGGCTTACATTGAGCGATTAGCCGTACGCGAAGGCCGCCTGACCGAAAACCGCCGATGAAAGGGTTCCCCCCATGCGAAAATCCGTTAACCTGCGCTCTTTTCTGACTGCTTCATGGCTTGGCTGGCAGATTGAATCCAACTGGACCGATCCATTTTTATTTGCCACCTATTCCATCATTAAACCCGTTGCCGGGGCCGCGATTCTGGTCTTGATGTATTCCATCGTCACTCAGGGAAACTTCGCCTCCCCGGTTTTCGCATACCTGTACCTTGGCAACGCCTTTTACCAGTATGTGCCGGCTGTGCTGACCGGCGTTTCCTGGACGATTATTGACGACCGCGAACATTACCGCACCTTGAAGTATATTTACACTGCCCCGGTGAATATCCCCTTTTACTTGTTTGGAAGAGCGGTTGCCAAATTCATCGTCGGCACATTTAGTGTGGTCATCACCATCGCCGCCGGGGTACTTTTCCTGAATGTTCCGCTGGACTGGTCGCGTGTGGATTGGCCGCTCTTTCTGATAGCGCTGTTTTTGGGCATTCTCATGCTGGCATTGGGCGGGTTGATTCTGGCAGGTATTACTCTGATGACCGCCCGCCATTCCTATTACATTGGCGATGTCGTCGCAGGTGGGTTGTTCTTGTTTACCGGAGCAATTTTCCCGCTGGAAGTGCTGCCGGCCTGGCTGCGTCCGGTTGGCTATCTGTTACCAATTACCTACTGGCTGGAACTGATCCGCCGCTCATTGGTTGGCGCCGTTGCGGAAGCCTTTCCCACCTTTACTTCTCTGAGTAACGCCGACCTGTTGATCATTTTGTTGATTTCCTCACTCGTTTTTGGGGTTGCCAGCATTTTCATCTTCCGTTATTGTGACCATCAAGCCCGCGAAAGGGGGCTCATTGACCAGACCACCAACTACTAGGCAGAAACGTATTTGACCATCCAATCGTGGCTCAAATTTATTTACCTTGGGGTGGTGTGGGGCGCCACTTTTTTGTGGATAAAAATCGGTCTGGAAGAACTTACCCCCATCACCTTCACCGCCTTGCGGCTGAGCGTGGCGTTAACCGGTCTGCTCATTTTGCTTCTGATCACCCGCCCGCGCTTACCCAGACTTGCCAACGGTTGGGATTTTCTGGTGTTAGGGGTTTTTAATATCGCGCTGCCTTTCCTGCTGATCACATGGAGCGAACAGCACGTCACATCCGGCATGGCGGCCATTCTCAATTCGACCGCACCGCTTTTTACCATGCTTTTGGCGCAAATTTTCGTACAGGATGACCGCATCACCCTGCCCAAAGTACTTGGATTGCTGGCAGGTTTTAGCGGGGTGGTTGTGCTGGTTTCCGACGAACTGGGCGCTGCCATGACCGGCGAACGATGGGGGCAACTGGGCGTTCTGGCAGCCTCTCTTTCGTATGCGGTTGCAATCATCTTTGCCCGCCGGCGCACCTTTGACCTTGCCCCTGTGGTTCAGGCACTCGGTCAAAATTTCTTTGCCAACCTGACCGTTTGGGGACTTGCCATTGGACTGGAGGGCAGCCTGACCTTACCACGCCTGCCGATGACCTGGCTGGCGATCCTCTGGCTTGGGATCATGGCAACCTGCATCGGCACTGTGCTATACTATGGATTGTTGAAAGAAGTTGGGCCAACCCGTACCACGCTGGTCACCTATCTCTTCCCATTGGTTGGGGTAATTTTAGGGGTCGTCTTTTTACAGGAAACACTGGATTGGCGCGTTCTGCTGGGCGGTGGGTTAATCATCAGCGGGGTGGCCATTGTCAATTCACGCATTCATCTGAGAAGGATTCCAACGGAGGCTGGTCAAAATGAGTGATGCCCCACCCTCTCCCTATCGGGCTGGTTACATTGCACTGATTGGGCGCCCCAATGTCGGAAAATCAACCCTGATGAACGCACTGATGGGACAGAAAATTGCTGCCGTTTCTCCCCGTCCACAGACAACCCGGCAGCGCCAGTTGGGCATTTTGACCCTGCCGGAGGCCCAATTAATTTTCATGGATACCCCCGGTATGCATAAACCGGTCCACAAACTGGGTGAGTACATGAATCAGGTTGCAGAAGACGCGCTGAAAGATGCAGACGTTATCCTCTGGCTGGTGGATGCTTCAGTTGCACCCACCCCTGAAGATAACCGCATCTCAGAGCGGTTGAAATCCATGAACGGTTTACCCGCAGTTTTGCTTGGTTTGAATAAAATTGACCTGCTCAATAAAGACTCGCTGAGCGAGCGCACCAGTCAATATCAGGCTCTGTATTCTTTTGAGCAAATCATTCCGTTCTCGGCAACCCGCGGAGATGGGCGCGATGAACTCATGCAGGCCTTAATCAGCCGTCTGCCGGTCAGCGAAGCGCTGTTTGACCCCGATCAGATCACCGATTTGTATGAGCGGGAAATCGCCGCCGATTTGATTCGCGAAGCGGCATTGCTTCACCTGCGCGAGGAAGTTCCTCACGCCATAGCCGTGCGAATTGACGAATACGCCGAGCGCGGCGAAGAAGGCGCGTACATCCATGCCACGTTGTTCGTGGAACGCGAATCCCACAAGGGAATCGTGATCGGCAAAGGCGGCGAAATGCTCAAAAAAATTGGCAGCAGCGCCCGGCAGGAAATTGAAGCGATGAGCGGCAGGCGGGTTTTCCTTGAATTAAAGGTCAAGGTTAACCCCAACTGGCGCAACAAGCCGGATGCTCTGCGCTGGTTGGGGTACGTCCGTAAAAAAGAGTGAACATGAACACCATCTGGCTGGCTGTTGCTGCAATCCTCGCCGGATTCGACTGGCTGGCTGTATTCATTGCAAAGAACCACTGGCGGTGGCTGACCAAAACTGGGACCATGCTCTGTTTGATCGCCGCCTACACCCTATCTGGAGGATGGCAAATTTCCGGCTGGTTTGGAGTGGGGTTAATCTTTTCGCTGGCAGGTGACACCTTTCTGCTCCTGCCGCCTCGTTTCTTCCTCGCCGGGTTGGCTGCCTTTTTACTGGCCCAATTGACTTATATCGTCGCTTTCAACGATCCCGCCGGACCGGTGCTTGCGTATAACTTCCTTTCCGCTGCGATCTTGCTGACCATTGCGTATTCGGCCATCCGCCGCTTTTCGGCTACGCTGCCGGCTGAAAACCGCAGGAAAACCTTGCGCCGGGCAATAGCGTTTTACATCCTTGCAATCAGCGCGATGGTGTACTCCGCTTCTACCACTCTCTGGAATCCGGCATGGCAATTCCCCGCCAACGGGCTGGCAGTGTTGGGGGCGTTGTTCTTCTACATTTCAGACTGGACGCTGGCAAATCAGCGCTTCATCCACTCCACACGTTCCGGCCGCGTCATGATTATGGTCACTTATCACCTGGCCCAATTTCTGCTCGTTCTGGCATTCCTCTTACGGCAATAAACCTCAGTCCTTTACCAGCGGACGGAAACCTTCTCCCAGCGCTTCATGCGCCTGACCGATCACCATAAACGCGCGCGGGTCAATTTCACGCACCAGCTCCTTTAGCGGGTTGACTTCCGAGCGGGTGACGACGCAATAAAGCACCGGCCGTTCGGCACCCGTATATGCTCCGGTTCCGGGCAGAATGGTAACGCCCCGTTCCAGTACCGTCATAATTGAGCTGGTTACTTTATCCGGGTATTGCGTGATGATCAAAGCGGTGCGGAATACCCCGGAGCCTTCCGAAACCGCCTCGGCCGCCAGCCCGGAGACGTAAATTACCAGCAAACCGTACAGCGCCTTCTCCCACGAGAAAGCAAAACCACCGGCCAGTACCACCACGGTGTCGGTGATCAGATAGGCCTGAGAGATGGAAATTCCCAAGCGGTGATTCAGGATGCGCCCCAAAATATCACTGCCGCCGCTGGTACCCTGTCCGCGGTACACCAGCCCCAGTCCGACCCCCAGCAAAATCCCACCGTATAGACAATCCAACACCAGATCGCTGGTCACCCCTTCCGCCGGAATAAACCAGACCAGTCCATCCGTGAACAGAGAGAACAGTACAATTGCCAGCGCGGTGCGTTTGGCAAAACGTGCTCCGCCAAGATACTGCCAGCCCAGAATGAACAGGGGAACATTGCCAATGAAGACCATCAAACCAATCGGCCAACCAGTGAAGAAATTGATGATCTGCGATGCACCGCTCACCCCGCCACTGACCAGCTGAGCCGGCACCAGAAACAAACGCATGGAAAGCGCTTGAATGAATGCCCCAAGCGCCACCAGCAGATATTCCTGTAAGGTTTTGCGGGAAAATTTGGCAGGCGTAAACAAGGCCCGCAGCATCTGCCCCGCAGAAATTTTTGTTGGAGTCGAATATTGCATAGGAAAACCTCTTATCCGGTATCAAAACATTCTCGAAGGCGGGCTTATTATATGGAATCTCCACCGTTCTGGAAAGCGCTGGATATCCATTTAATCCGGATATTCTTCCTGATTTTTGCAAACATTTCCAAAGTGACTTTTGACACTAATCCCCCTGTTTTGATCCGTCCTATAATGAAATATAAAATCCAAGTTCAAGTACCGTATTCAGGAGGTTATCATGGGAACCAAAGGGCGTGAAATCGTTGGGATGAATGTAGACGAGCTGCTCACCCTGCTCAACAAAGCGTATGCGGACGAATGGCTGGCTTATTATCAGTACTGGTTGGGAGCAAAAATCGTTCGGGGGCCGATGAAAGACGCCGTTGCAGCCGAGCTGTTGCTGCACGCTGGCGAAGAACTGGCCCACGCCGACATGCTGGCGTTGCGCATTATCCAGCTGGGCGGCACGCCGCTGGTCAGCCCGGAAAACTGGTTCAAGGAAAGCAATTGCGGGTATGATGCGCCCACCGATCCATTCGTCAAGAAAATTTTGGCGCAAAACATCCACGGCGAGCAGTGCGCGATTGGGGTTTACACCAAACTGCTGGAAATCGTGAAGGACAAAGATCCGGTCACCTACAACATGGTGTTGACCATTCTTTCTCAGGAAGTTGAACACGAGGAAGACCTGCAAGCGCTGGATGAAGATCTGGAAGCCCTGATGATGCGTTATCAATAGGAAAAATTTACCTGTATAAAAAGAACTGCACGCCGCGGCTGATGGCGTGCAGTTCTTTTCTTAATGGTCTAATCCTTCCTACAAGGCAAGGGCAGTTTCCGCTTCCAGCGGCTCAAACTGACTGTTGTACAGGTCAGCATAAAAACCGCCTTTGGCCATCAGTTCCTCGTGCGTCCCCTGCTCGACAATGTTGCCATCGCGCATCACCAGAATCAGATCCGCGTTGCGGATGGTGGAAAGCCGGTGAGCGATGATGAAGCTGGTGCGCCCCTGCATCAGGGTATCCATCGCCTTTTGAATCAGCAATTCCGTATGGGTATCTACTGAGCTGGTGGCTTCATCCAAAATCAGCATCGGCGGGTTGGCCAGAATGGCGCGGGCAATGGTGAGCAATTGCTTTTGGCCCTGAGAGATGTTGGTTACTTCTTCGTTGATGACCATCTGATAACTTTCCGGCAGGGTCCGCACAAAGTGGTCCACATGAGCGGCTTTGGCAGCCCGAATCACTTCTTCTTCGGTGGCATCCTCGCGCCCATAGCGAATATTATCGAGGATCGTACCGTTGAAAAGCCAGGTATCCTGCAGCACCATCCCGAACATGCGGCGCAAGTCCTCCCGGCTGAAGCGGCGGATATCCACCCCGTCAATCCGAATTTCACCCTCCTGAACATCATAAAAACGCATCAGCAGTTTGACAATGGTGGTTTTGCCTGCACCGGTTGGTCCAACGATGGCAACTTTCTGTCCCGGCTGAATGTGTGCCGAGAAACCGCGAATGACCGGCTTTTCGGGTAGATATCCAAAGTGGACATCCCGGAACTCAACCTCGCCGCGCACTTTTTCAAGGTGCACGGGAGAGGTGGTTTCAGCAACTTCCTCTTCCTCTTCCAGAAATTCAAATACCCGCTCGGCAGCCGCCACGGTTTGCTGCAAGACATTGGAGATGTTCGCCAGCTGGGTAATCGGCTGGGTGAACGAGCGGACATACTGAATGAAGGCCTGAATATCGCCCACCGTGATTGAGCCGCGAATCACCAGCCAGCCGCCCAGGATGGTTACACCAACGTACCCCAGATTTCCGATGAAGGACATGATCGGCATCATAATGCCGGAGAAAAACTGCGCCTTCCACGCCGCCCCATACAGGCGGTTGTTGTACTCAGCCATCTTGCGGATGCTTTTTTCTTCCCCATTGAAGGCTTTGACCACCACATGCCCGCCAAACATTTCCTCTACATGACTGTTCACATTTCCCAAATACTCCTGTTGTTGAGTAAAGAAACGCTGGGAATTTCGGACAATCATCATTACGACCACAAACGAAAGCGGCACAATCAGCAAGGCTACCAGGGTCATCTGCCATGAAATGGTCAACATCATCACCAGCACGCCCACTACACTGACAAACGATGTGATGATTTGGGTCAAGCTCTGATTGAGGGTCTGATTGACGGTATCCACATCATTGGTCAGACGGGAAAGTACCTCACCATGCGTGGTGCCGTCGAAATAACGGAACGGCATGCGGTTGATTTTTGACATAATCTGCTTGCGCAGCTGATAGGTTACCGTAATGGCCACATCGGTCATCAGCCAGCCCTGCAGGTAACTGAGGACAGAGGAAAACAGGTACAACCCCAGCACGGTAAGCAGAATTTGCCCGATACCCGCAAAATCAATACTGCCGGTGCCGCTCAACTGCGCCAGCAAACCTTCAAACAACTTGGTGGTTGCGCCGCCGAGGATTTTTGGACCAAGGATCGCAAAGACGGTTGAGCCGGCTGCCAGCAGAATCACGATGATGATCGTGATTTTGAAAGGATCCAGATAATGCAGTAACTTGCGCAGGGTTCCTTTGAAGTCTCTCGCCTTTTCAACCTTTCCCATCATCATATGTCCGCCAAAAGGTCCGCGGCCGCCGCCCATGGGGCCGCGCCCTGCGGAAGGCGGACGCATCGCGCCGCCTTCCGATTGCCTGGGTTTTCCATTGCCCGATGTCAGATGATTGGGTTGAGTCATGCCAGCACCTCCTCCCTCTTCAATTGCGAGAGGGCAATTTCTCGATAAACTTCACACTTTTCCAGTAATTCCTGATGGGTACCCTGGCAGATGATTTCACCTTCATCCAGCACGATAATTTGATCGGCATCTTTGATAGTCGCCACCCGTTGAGAAACGATAATCACCGTGCTTTCTTTCAGGCTTTGTTTCAAAGCCCGACGCAAGCGGGCATCCGTGCGGTAATCCAGCGCCGAAAAACTATCATCGAAGATGTAAATCGGGGCACGTTTGACCAGGGCTCGGGCAATGCTCAAGCGTTGCTTTTGTCCGCCCGAAAAGTTAATACCGCCCTGAGAAACGGGCAATTCCAATCCATCCGGGTTGGTCAGCACAAAATCACTCGCCTGAGCAATTTCCAGCGCCTGTTTGAGAATTTCTTCAGCAGCCTCTTCATTGGCATAGCGCAAGTTGCTCTCAATCGTACCGCTGAACAGGTTGCTCTGTTGAGGAATGTAGCCAATCTTATCGCGCAGTTCGCTCAGGCGCACCTCGCGGATATCCACGCCATCAATCAGGATGGCTCCACCGGTAACATCGTAAAAGCGCGGGATCAGGTTGACGACTGTGGATTTTCCCGACCCGGTCGTCCCGATGATGGCGGTGGTTTTTCCAGCCTCCGCCACAAAATTCAAGTTACACAACACATTTTCCTCTGCATCCGGGTAACGGAAGGACACGTTCTTGAATTCAATTCGTCCTCGAAACGGTTGCGGGAAGGATTTTGGCTGGGGGGGATCCACAACCGTTATTTCCGTTTCCAGCACGTCCGCAACGCGGTTGGCAGAAACATCGGCACGCGGGAACAGGATGAACAGAAACGAGAGCATCATGAAGGCAAATACAATTTGCATCGCATATTGCATGAAGGCCATCATATCGCCGACCTGCATACTCGCCTGGGCCACCTGTTGCGCCCCAATCCACAGAATTAACACCGAAATTCCGTTGAGAATGATCATCATGAACGGCATAACCATGACAAAAACGCGGTTGACAAACAGGCTGGTGCGGGTCAAATCAAAGTTTGCTTCTTCAAAGCGTTGTTCTTCGTGCTTTTGACGGTTGAAAGCACGCACCACCATCATCCCGCTCAAATTTTCACGGGCAATCAGATTCAGGCGGTCAACCAGACTCTGGATAATCTTAAATTTTGGGGTAGCAATGGCAAACACCACGCTGATCAGGCCGATCAGTGAAATCACTGCCACAGCAATAATCCACCACATATCCGCGCTTTTGTTCACCGCCCGAATAATGCCGCCAATCCCGATGATGGGCGCGTAAAAGACCATCCGAATCAGAATCATCATGACCATTTGAATCTGGGTAATGTCATTGGTCGAACGGGTAATTAACGAGGCGGTGGAGAATTTTTCAATCTCAGCCCCGGAAAAGCGCATGACTCGTTCAAACAGCAAGTGGCGCAGGTTACGCGCCAGCCCGGCGGCTACCCGCGAAGCCAGAAAACCCACCAGTACTATAGCCGCCGCGGAAAGAAGCGAGATGAGCAGCATTTGCCCGCCTACCCGCAGAATGTAATTGGTTTGTAACTGCCCGGTGTCCATTCCCAGCGCATCATACTCCGCTTTAACCGACCGCGCGGCGGCCTGTACCAGGGCTTTTTCTCCACCAATGGTTTCAAATCGCTGGCTGACCGCCTGGCGGATCTGATTGCGCTGTGCCTCCGGCAGGTTCGCCATCAATGTAAACAGGTCCATGCCGGCCGGCAGACGAGAAAGGTCAAAAGACATGCCCGGCATAAGGGTTTGAGCCTGCTGGGGATCTTTCAGCACCTGCTCAATTCCCGAAATGATCAGCAAACCCTCTGCTACCGGCAATTCCAGATTTTTGAGAACCTCTGCATCGGTCTGACTAAGCACATAGACCGGTTCTTTTTCCAGCAGCGGATAGGTTTTGACAAGAGACGCAAAATCGGCGTCGGTCTGATCCACCAGCCGGTAAGATTTCAGCACCTGCTCCTTCTCATCCGGCGTTAAAAACAGCCCAAGATGCTGCATGGTCGTCTGACGCATTGCCTGCGGCAGACCATTTTCCACCCCGCCCTGCTGAATGCCAACATTAACAATTCTGGAAAGATAATCCGGCAATGCCAGATCGGCATTTGCCTGCACAAACAATAATAGAATTGCCAGAATCAACGGCAGTGCAAAGGGTTTCAAGTACTTAAGAATCCGAAACATTAATGTACCTCCTGATCAATCCCTTTTTATAAACAGGCCTTAAACCGGCTCAATCTCTTTCATCCGCTCGGTCATCAATTCCAATGCCTGGATGATCTGTTCCATTTCCTCAGCAGTCAGATGATCCACCAGCTGATACAACCATTGCTGGCGGGCAAGTGTGCTTTCGGCAAGGATTTGCCGGCCTTTTTCGGTCAAGACCAGCTGCTTGTGTCGGCGGTCATTGGGATTTTCGCGGCGGGCAATCAAGCCCTGCTGCACCAGCCGATCCAGCAGCTGGCTGGAAGCGGCGGCAGTCACCCCCAATTCCTCGCTAATTTGCGAGATATTGCAATCCTGATTGTAGTGAATATGGCGCAGGGCTACCATTTGGGTCATCGAGAGACCCTGCTCCTTGGTATATTGCCAGAAAGAGCGCATGGAACGCTGCATAATCTGTCCCATGGCTCGTTCAAATACTTCCAGGTATTTTTGGCGAATTTGATCCATAAAATCCAATCCCTGTAAATAGTTAAGCGATGTTGAATATTAACTTATTTTGACAAATTGTCAAGAGGCAAAAGATTATACATCAGCCGTCTCCCGGTTCGAGGAAACGGCTGATTGATTGCCTGAATAAGGGTTGTCAGCGCAGACCGGTATCCACAAAATCCTTCAAAGGATTATCCGGGTCAGCGTATTCTTTCAGGACTTCCTCGTAGGTTTTCAAACCCATTGGACGGCGCTCCTCCCCCTGCTGATTGGG
This sequence comes from Bellilinea sp., assembly GCF_053501535.1. Classification (NCBI taxonomy): domain Bacteria; kingdom Bacillati; phylum Chloroflexota; class Anaerolineae; order Anaerolineales; family Anaerolineaceae; genus Bellilinea; species Bellilinea sp. Next base: position 51,569 of record NZ_JBRCOK010000109.1, read on the forward strand.
TTTAAGTCCTAAGAGGGTCTCGATTTCATCCCGTAATTGGCTGGCATGAGCAGCCTGTTGTTCAAAGGGTGAATGGCGCAAGCGGTGCGGCAGGGCTAATTCGGCGGCAATGGCAACATCTTCCAGGGTAATTCTATTCCGCCCCTCAAAGGCTGCCTGCGCCCGCGCTGTCTTTAAAATCACCATATCCGGACGATGACCATCCACCTGAAAGTGAGCCGTCAGCTGGGTGATCACCAGCAGGTCATCACGGGTATATTCCACCTGTTGAACCAGCCGGCGCGCCTGTTGGATCTGAAAACCCAACTCCCGTTCGCTCGCCTGCCACTCGCGGCAAAATGCCTCCGGGTTTTCTTCATACGCCAGGCGGCGCTTCATGATGGCTACCCGTTCCAGCGCGCTGCTTAATCCGCGCACCTGTACCGAAAGTCCAAACCGATCCAGTAATTGCGGGCGCAGATCGCCTTCCTCCGGATTCATTGTCCCAACCAGGATGAACCTTGCCGGATGGCTGAACGATACGCCCTCCCGCTCGATGATATTGACCCCCATGGCTGCCGAGTCGAGCAGCACATCCACCACATGATCATCCAGCAGATTGACTTCATCAATATAGAGCAGCCCGCGATTGGCTGCCGCCAGCACCCCCGGCTCAAAAGCCTTTTCCCCCTTTTGAATGGCTTTTTCAATGTCCAGCGTACCCACCACGCGGTCTTCGGTTGCCGAAATGGGTAAATTCACAAAGGGGGTTGCACGGCTAATTACGGGCGGTCTCACCCCCTCTGGAAAGCGCTGGCGGCATTCCGTACACCATTCTGTCGGGCGTTCAGGATCACACCCAAAACGGCAGCCTTCAATGACTTTGAGTTCCGGCAGCAAGGCTGCCAGGGCTCGCGCTGCGGTGGATTTGGCAGTTCCCCGTTCACCGCGGATGAGAACGCCGCCAATCCGCGAATCGATGGCATTCAGGATCAAAGCACGCTGCATGCGCTCCTGACCGACAATGGCGGTAAAGGGAAAATTGAATGTAAAGTGCTGCATGATTTCTATGCTACACCTGAATCATCTCCAAACGGCGCAGTTTGACACTATCCGTAGCGCGGGTTTTCTGGTGACGGCAAGCGATCACCTCTGCCAGAATAGCCACTGCAATTTCCTGCGGGGTGACTCCGCCCAAATCCAGCCCAATCGGAGCATACACCCGTTCTAATGAACGGGAATCATAGCCATCCTTCAGCAAATGTTCGCGGATGGTTCGGCATTTTGCCAGACTGCCAATCATGCCAATGTATGGAGCAGGGGTGGTCAGCGCATAGCGCAGGGCTGCTTCATCAGAAACATGATCGGTGGTGATTAACACCACATAGGAATCTTCGCCGAGTTTAACCTGTTCCAATTCCGGCACAGTAGCCAGACCAGCCTGAACATCTACAACCACCACATCAAAACCAGCGGCTTCTCCCATGATTTTGAGCGGTCTTCCAATATGTCCGCCGCCGACGATGACTAACTGGGGAGCAGGAAGAAAGGGTTGGATGAAAACAGTCACCTCCCCGCCGCACAGTGTGCCAATCGCGTCTTCCCCTTCCTCTGCCAGCTTATAGTGGAACAGACCGGCGCGGTGTTCCATTAAGGCCTTTGTGGCATCTGTGAGGATGGCCGACTCCAGCTTACCACCACCCACTGTCCCGGCGGTTTTCCCATCGGAGAGAAGCACAATTTGCGCTCCGACTTTCGCGGGTGATGCCCCGTGGACTTCCACCACCGTGGCCAGCACCGCCGGTTGACGGTTCTCAATGGCCTGCGCAAGTTGCTGAATGGCTTTGGACATTTTTACTTCCTCAATGGGATTGAACAGCCTCTTTCAGCCAGTTTTCAATTTCGGTTTTGGATGGAATTCTGCCATAGGAGACCACTTTACCTTCAATCACCAGCCCCGGCGTTGCCAGAATCGGGTACTGCATGATATCCGCATGATTGGTCACCTTTTCAAACTCGGCTTCTATTCCAAGCAAAGCAACCACCTCACGGGTTACGGCCTCAAGCCGCTTGCAATTTGCACAACCGACACCCAAAATCTTAATATTTAACATCTCCATCACCTCAGTAAAAATATATTCGTACGAATGAATATCATTATAATCCCTAATTATCTCAATACCAGTGACAAGTGTAAGAGATTTTTAGGAGAGGTCTCACAGAAAAGATACCCCAAATGGTTTTCCTGCTTTTAATCTATAAGCAGCTATTCAGGTTATAATCTACATAACACATCCCACTTCACGGTGAATTTCCTTGTCTCCCCTATCCGAAGCAGAATTACGAGAAATTGTACTGCGGGTCATTCAACAAACTACCGGCCAAACCTCCACCGGAGTGGTCGGTAACCCTGCGCCTTTCTCCGATCCGGCTTCGATCAATAAGGTCATCGCCATTGGTGCAGATCACGGCGGCTTTGAACTCAAGGAAATCTTAAAAAAAGACCTTGTGGAAGCAGGGTATTCCATCATTGACGTTGGAACGAACAGCAAAGATTCTGTGGACTACCCGGACTTTGCCCACGCGGTTGCTATTCAAGTTGCCAGCGGTAAAGCATGGCGCGGTGTGATGATTGACGGTGCTGGAATCGGCTCCTGCATGGTTGCCAACAAAGTCCCCGGTATTCGGGCTGCCATGGCCTATGACATTTCCTCGGCAATTAACAGCCGTGAACACAACGACAGCAATATACTCACCCTGGGTGCTGGTCTGATCGGCGTCAATTTAGCCCGACAAATTCTCAAAACCTGGCTGGAAACCGCCTTTGCGGGCGGCCGTCACAGCCGGAGGATTGAAAAAATCATCGCTATTGAAAAGGAATACCTCAAGGGAGGTTGAACCCGCATGAATAACGATGCCAAAACAATTGCCTCACTGGTTGAAATCATCACTCGCGAAGTTTTGACGGTTCTGATGGAACGTCAAAACCCTAGCGGAGATAATGGAGAGCACTGCGAATTTTCCTGCGCTGAAGGGATTTGTGTTCAAGCCTGTTTTGACAAAGTTGGGCAGGTCATTCATGCCGGCGCAGAGCGGGTTTCGAACGGACTGGGCGGTGTTCCGCAAGACATGAAAATTGCCAGCATGATTGATCACACCCTGTTAAAACCCGATGCCACCCAGGAACAAATTGCCCAACTGTGCTTCGAAGCCAAACGATTTGGTTTTGCTTCCGTCTGCGTTAATCCAACCTGGATTGAATTGTGCGCCAAACTGCTCCAGGGTACGCCGGTAAAAGTTTGCACAGTGATTGGTTTTCCGCTGGGTGCCAACACCCCGGAAGTCAAGGCTTACGAAACGGGGCAGGCCATCCAACTCGGCGCCCAGGAAGTGGACATGGTGATCAACATCGGCGCGCTTAAATCCCGTGACTTGCAGCTGGTTGCCCGCGATATTCGCGGTGTGGTCAAGACCGCCCATGAAAAAGGTGTGCTGGTCAAAGTCATCATTGAAACCGCTTTGCTGACCGATGAGGAAAAAGTCATTGCCTGCTTAATTGCCAAAGAAGTGGGCGCCGATTTCGTCAAAACCTCTACCGGTTTTTCTGGCGGAGGTGCCACCGCTAATGATGTCGCCCTCATGCGCCGGGTGGTTGGCCCGCAACTGGGTGTCAAAGCCTCCGGCGGGGTGCGCACCTATGAAGATGCCGAACAAATGATTAAAGCCGGTGCAAACCGCATTGGTGCCAGCGCCAGTGTTAAAATCATCTCTGGCGCACAACCCGCCGACTCACCAGCCAAAACGCCCGAAGCGGTTCTGCAAAAAAGTTATTGAGGGGAGAAGAAATCATGCTGATCGCCAAAGTAATCGGCACAACCGTGGCAACCATCAAGGATGAAAAACTGGCCGGACGCAAACTTTTGGTCGTCCGCCCGACCGATGAGTTTGGAAACCCCAGCGGCAAACCTTACGTGGCAATTGACACGGTAGATGCCGGCATCGGGGATCTGGTGCTGACCTGTGCCGGCTCCTCGGCCCGCCAGACCGCCCTGACCAAAGACACCCCCGTGGATGCGGTCATCATGGCAATCATCGATACCTTGGAAGTTGAGGGGCAAATTACTTTTCAGAAATCCCCCTGATACCCCTTAAACCAACATGTTGCTTGGCATTGTCAAAGGTAATGCGGTATGTACCATGAAATACCCCGGCACACAGGGGTTGAAATTGCTGGTTGTTCAGCCGGTCAATAAACACCTGCAACCGCTGGGAGGGTTGCAAGTCGCAGCCGATACCGTCCAGGCCGGCGAGGGTGACCTATGCGTGATGGTGCGCGCCCGCGAAGCCGCTTTAGCCTTGCCGGATGAGAAATTTGTCCCGATTGATCTGGCGCTGGTTGGTATTGTAGATGAACTGGAAGTCAGAAGTGACGAATCCTTTAAACTCACCCTCCAAAGGGGTTGGAACCCATACTCATAAGGCCAAAACATGATACTCGCCAAGGTTGTCGGCACAGTGGTTACCACCATCAGTCATCCCGATTATAAAAATCGGAGGTTGCTGGTCGTACAGCCGCTTGGTTTGGAAGATGAAGCCCCCGATACCGACTTCATCGCTCTCGACAATACCCACGCAGGCATCGGGGATACTGTTCTGGTCAACCGTGAGGGGAACGGCGCCCGTCAGGTATTACAAAACCCCAATGCCTGCGTCATTTCGGTGATCGTTGGAATTGTCGATTCGGTCTACCTGCAAGAGTGAATTTCACTACCACGCCATTTCTGGTTCTTGGACAAGGCTGGTTCCAGCAATCCGCTGAGCTACCAGAAGCCGGTGTTCTTCCTCCACCAAGACGATCCCGATGCTGGCTAATTTTCGGCAGATTTCTGCATCCAAATGAAGAGAATATTCATAAACCGATAACAGCCGGTCAGTGTCATCATCTGCTGCCAGCCGATTGATTGAAACAGCGCCGCACTCGACACACTGGTGAATCAACATCAATTCACCTTGCAGAAAACTGCCGTACTTTTTACGTTGTCGTTTGAAGGTCAATCCAATTGGCTTCATATTGCCTTTACAGGCACTCAACCGGTCACCGGCAGCGTATAAATCCACATGACGCGACCACAGGCAGTAGGGGCAGTGATTTCGGTTGGACACACTGCTCAGAATTGGATTTATGGATACCCAATTTCCACAGTGCTTGCAGGTAAAATCCTGTTGGCTGGGGTAAAAGCGCTTCTTCATGCTGAACCTCGCAACCTCAGGTAACTTCGGTAACGGCGCGGATGAATATGGCCTTCCAGCACAGCTCGGCGAACGGCGCAGCCGGGTTCTTCATCATGGGCACAGTTCAGCCCGAATTTGCATTTTCCGAGGAAATCTCGCATCTCCGGGAAGCTGGCTGCTAGTTCATCCGCGGGTATATCCCACAGACCGAATTCCCGCATGCCGGGAGAGTCTATGATTGCACCTCCACCCTGGAGGGGTAGCATTTCTAAATGAGTGGTGGTATGCCGTCCCTTGCCGGTGATCGGATTGACATCCCCAACCCTTAACTGTCTTCCTGCTTGTAATGCATTCAACAACGATGATTTTCCAACACCCGATTTGCCGATAACCAGCGAAACCCGTCCGGTCAGGATGGAGCGCAAATCATCCAGACCTTCACCCGTCCGCGTGCTCGTAAAAATCACCGGATAGCCAATTCGGCGAAAATCTTCGAGGATCTGCATGGTTTCCTGGTCAGATTGATGATTCTGGTTTTCGAGCAAATCCATTTTGGTCATGCAGATCACTGCCGATAAACCGGCATCTTCGCTTGCCAAAAGGTAGCGATCCAGTAAATTCCAGTGAGGATCGGGCTGGGCGATAGAGAAAATCGCAAGGACTTGGTCTAAATTTGCCGCAATGACCTGTTCGTGTGGGTATTTATCCGGCATGGAAAGTGCCGCTCGCCTGCCAAAACCATTCCGGCGCGGCATTACAGCCGTAATGACACCTTGCTGGCTGGCCATTAAGCGTACCCGGACTTCATCTCCAACCGTTATTGACGCAAACGAACCCGCTGAGTCCTTTTTGAGCTTATTACTTTTCAAACTGCCCAACAAGCTGCACGGGATGATTCGATCATCAACGCTCACTTCAAAAGCACTATTCAATTTTTTGGTGATAACACCCAAAAGTTCGTTCTCACAATCGTGGTGAAACATGGTTGAAATTCCTTATTAAACAAAAACACCAGCCTCGAATTTTTCCGTGGCTGGTGCCAATGATTTCCTACTGCTGACTTAAAGTCAGTCAAACATCTCTGGTGACATGCTGCAATATTGCCGGAAGGCAATCCACCTCACGAACACCCGGAAATTAAAAAGCCACGGGAATGAGCACGCCGTGGCTGCAGATCGTTTCGTTCAGAAAATCAGAATCAGCAAGCTCTCCCGAAAGGCAGGCGCGCCCATACGGCTCGATTGCAAACAAGCACCGATCCTGCTGTAAACATACAACGCCTCTCCTTCCGTAGAATTAATTAGATAAAAAGTTTATATCAGGCTTTGGTAACCCTGTCAAGGTGATATTCATCCGCTGTTATTGCAACCCCATTGTAAAAACAGGCCAGTTCATGACCGGCATCCGCAAATATCCGAACAGCCTGACCTTCGGGAAACATGCGGTAGTGGGGCTGAAAAGCCTCCAGAACCAGCCCGGAAGTGAGGCGGATTTGGTAAACATTCAACACCCCCTTGAAGATGCGCGAGAGAATCACGCCGTTTGTTTCCCCATGGAGATCAAAGCCTAAATCGTCTGCACGCACCGCCAGCTCTACCGAACTGCCAAATGGTAATGCAACCCGCTGAGGAATCAAACCAATTTCGGTTTCAATCCCCTGCTCAACCACTTGTCCCGGCAGCAGATTGGCATTTCCCATAAATTCGGCTACAAAGCGGTTTGCCGGATGGGAAAAAATACGCTCCGGGGAATCTGCCTGTTGAACATGACCCTGATTCATCACTGCCAGCCGGTCACCCATATACAGCGCCTCTTCCTGATCGTGCGTCACAAACAGGGCAGTCAGATGAAGGTTCTTAAGCAACCAGCGGACTTCCTCACGCAATTTCAGGCGCAAATCCATATCCAGACTGGAAAAGGGTTCATCCAGCAGTAAAACCTTTGGTTGAGGCGCCAGCGCCCGGGCAAGCGCAACCCGCTGCCGTTCTCCACCGGAAAGCTGATGCGGCATTCGCTTTGCCAGTCCACTCAGGCCCACCAGTTCGAGCATCTCTGCTACCCGCTGTTTAACTTGGGCGGGGGATTTTTTGTGCAATCCAAAAGCGACATTTTCTGCCACTGACAAATGTGGAAAAATGGCGTAATCCTGAAAGACTACACCAATTTGTCGTTTTTCTGGAGGAACAAAAGTATCCTCATTACTGAGCGGCCTGCCCTGCATCCAGATTTCACCCCGATCCGGACGTTCAAAACCGGCAATCAGGCGCAGGGTGGTCGTTTTACCGCAGCCGCTGGGTCCAACCAGGGCAAGGATTTCTCCATCGCGCAATTCAAGGTTCAAACCGCTGACCGCGGGTTGAGAAGAATAACATTTTTCTAACTGACAACACTCAATCAAATTGTCATTCATGTTCGTTGAGCAGATCCTTCATCAGAGGTATGGTGATTGATTAGCAAAATAGAAATTGAAGAGACCAGGATTAGAATAAGCGCCGGTAAAGCCGCCCGCGCAAAGTAAGCTTCAGAGACCGCTCCCCACACCTGTGTGGCCAGCGTGGAAAAACCGGTCGGTGCAAGCAGCAAAGTAGCCGGTAATTCTTTCATGGCGGTCAAAAACACCAGTGCTGCCGCCGCCGACGCACCGGGCATCACCAGAGGCAGCGTAATCCGTTGAAAAACGCGAAGCGGCGAATGCCCCAAACTGGCAGCCGCCTCTTCAAGACTGGGCTGCACCTGCCGAAGAACAGCCTGCAGATTGCCAACCGCCTGCGGTAGGAACAGTATTACATAGGCCAGCAAAAGCATGAACAAAGTCTGATACATCAACGGCAGGTAATTTGCTCCAAGAAAGACTAGGGAGAGGGCAATGACCACTCCCGGCACAGCATATCCCAAATAGCTCCATTTTTCGATCAGTTGACTGAAGAAACCGGGTCGGCGAACCGAGAGGAGTGATGCCGGCAGTGCCGCGATCACGGTAATCACCGCCGCCAGACCGGAAGCCGTCAGTGAACCGGTCAAAGGGCGCAACCAGCCGCTCAGTTGTTCGCCAGCCGCCAGTCCGCGCACCAGCCAGTAAAAAAGCACCCCAGCCGGTAGAATCAGAGCGCCAAGCAGCACTCCAATAATGATCACAATTGCTGCCACCCGCCAGTGACCCAGATCAACCGGTGGAGCGGGATGCACGGCCGTGTAGGGTTGTTCGGCGGAAGACCGCCGTATGCGTTGCTCTCCTACCAGAAAGCCAATCGTGATCAGCACCAGCACCAGCGAAAGTAACGCAGCAGCCGAGCGGTCAATGGAGGATTGATATTGCAGATAAATTGCCCGCGTGAAGGTGGTAAAACGCAGGATAGAAACAGCCCCAAAATCGCGCAGGACATACAACCCCACCAGCAGACTGCTGGCAGCCAGCGCCGGGCGGAGTTGCGAAAGGGTTACTTTCCAAAAAGTTTTCCAGACCGAGTAACCCAGACTGCGGGCTGCCTCTTCCAGAGATCGGTCGGTGCGGATTAACCCCGCCCGCACCGCCAGAAACACATAGGGATAGGTCATCAGGGTCAAAACCAGCCATGCTCCCCAAAAGCCATAGATGGAAGGCAGCCGTTCAATACCCAGCCAGCCTTCCAGTAGATTCTGGAGCAGGCCGCGCGGCGCAAACAGGGAAACGAACAAATATGCGCTCACATAACTGGGAATGACCAGCGGCAAAGGCAGCAATGCAGCCCAGAGCGTTTTACCCGGCAGGTTCGTGCGCGTGACCAGCCATGCCGTCGGCAGGCCAATGATGACCGCCGAAAGCATTACCGCAAGCGCCAAACCGATACTTTGCCCCATGATTTGCAGGGTTTGCAGGCGCAGCAGCCAGCTCCACGCCGCCGGACTTGCCCCGGCGGCCCGAATGACCAGATAGAATAACGGCACGGTCATCGCCAGCGCCACCAGCGCGGCAGGCATATACAACCATGTCTCCCGCGCTGGCGACGACTTTTGCGTCCCAAACCACTTTGAAATCATCCAGACTTTGAGCATTCCTCAGGGAAGCACACCGCTTGCCCGCAGCAAGTTCAATGTGCCTTCTAAATCTGCCAGTTGTTCCGCTGTGAGATCGGAAGCGTTCAAACTCTCCAAGGGAGGTAAGTCCGCCATGGTTTGCACACCCGCCACCAGCGGATATTCGTAGGTCTGTCCGGCAAAGTACTGTTGCGCCACCGGCGAGAGCAGGAAGTTGATGAATTTCAACGCATTTTCCTCATTCTTGCCGGATGCCAGCCGCCCAATGCCGGAAACCATCACCAGCGAATCGGGGCCGCCATTGTTCATAAAATGATTGCGGGCCGGGAAGGCTTCGCCCTGTTCTTTGAGAAAGCGGTAGAGATAATAGTGGTTAACAAAACCCACTTCAATTTCTCCGCTGCCAACTGCGGCAACAATCGGCATATTGCCTTCAAAGACAACCGGCTGATTTGCGACAATTCCATCCAGCCATGCTTTTGTTTTTTCTTCTCCCCATTCTTTTCGCATGGCAGTTACCATCGCCTGGAATGAGGCATTGGTCGGCGCCCAGCCGATTTTTCCTTTCCAGCGCGGGTCAGTGAAGCCGAACAAATCGTCCGGTAAATCCTCTGCCTTTAAGCGCTGGGTGTTATATACGACAACCCGCGCCCTGCCGGAAATACCGACCCACAAACCCTGAGAAGAGCGGAAACGGTTCTCCACCTTCGCTAAGGTGTCTTCGGGCAATGCCGCCAGCAAACCGGCATTGGCTACTGCTCCCAGGCCACCCGGGTCCTGGGCATAAAATACATCTGCCGGTGAATTTTTACCCTCCTCCAGCAGGGTAGCAGCCAGTTCGGCGGTGTTTCCATAACGCACCTCTACTTTAACACCGCTTGCCTGCGAAAACTGTTCAATAATCGGCGCAACCAGACTTTCGCTGCGCCCGGAGTAAATCACCAGCCGGCCGGCATCCTGCGCCTGAGATGAAGCGGACAGAGAGGCACAACCGGTCAACAATACTGCCACAAGGGGCAGAATCCACCAGTAACGGTTTTGATTCATTTAACAACTCCTTGAATGGTGTAGGTTGGGTTGGGACGGGCTATATATACCCAATAAGGCGATTTTTGTCAATATATAAGAAAAAATTCATAGAAATTATGCGGAATTTTCCAGTTATCCTTTGGGGAACGTTTTTTCGCCTGCCGGCGTCCTAAGAATAAATAGATATTAGGCAGACTGGATTAAAGAGTTGGAGGTAGATGACAATGATTCGAAAATGGATTCTTCCCATCCTTTTGGGCGGTTTGATCCTTCTCGCCGCTTGTACGCCGGTTGATCCCCTGCCTGAACAGCCTGTTCCGACTACTGAACCTATCCAACTGCCCGTCGCTGAAAACACTCCGCTCCCTACCGTAGAAGAAATCCTCCCCCTGCCAACGATCAGTATCACCATTCCCCAAGGAGAGGTTGACATGGTTATTGAAAAGGTTCGCCCATTGATCGCCGAACAGCTGGGGGTTTTAGCGGATGAAATCCGCCTGCTGGAAATCGCTCCCGTTGAATGGCCGGATGGCTGCCTGGGTTTGGCTTCACCCGATGAGATGTGCATTCAAGTCATCACTCCCGGCTACCGCCTGCTGATTGAAGTCAACGGCCAGACTTATGAAGTCCGTACCGACCAGAATGGCAACACGGTGCGAATCAACCGGGAATTGAACCCTCAATTTCCCCGTGAAGTGGATATAAAACTTCCTGCCAGATGTCAGCAAGAAGGCATGAAAACCTATGTGGATTTGGTGAACGCTTATTGCTTTGCCTACCCGGCCGACTTCATCACCGACCCGCGCGGATTAACCGCCATTACTGCACAACCTGAAAATCCCGCCAATCCGGAAGAAGTGGTTGCCCGTCTGGATATATTCAGCGGGCCGGCAACCGCCGAGGTAACCTTAGATCAACTGGTCAGCGACTTCCGGAAACAGTTTGAGGGATCCCAATCACCGGTAAGCCTGCGCCAAACCCAAATCACGCTGGATGGTCAACCCGCTCATGTCCTGGAACCCATACCCGGGCGGTTAAGTTCCCGCATGGTGTTTGCGCTGCACAACGCCCGCTTCTATCAATTAATCTTTTTCCCCCTTGATGAGTCCAGTGTCGAATCCGACTTCAATCGGCTATACGAAGTAGTTATCTCCACCTTCACCTTCCTCCCCTGAAGGGTGAAGGCAGCCTCCCGCCGGATTCGGCGGGAGGCTTTTTTTTACAGGTCTGGGATTAATTCCCGCAACCGGCCAAGCGTTACCCCTTCCAAATCAGGCAGTTGATAATCGGCAGAGCCAACCCGCTCGCTCGGCCCAAGCCCAAGCGTGCGCATCCCGGCTGCTTTTCCGGCGGCAATTCCCGC
>NZ_JBRCOK010000110.1:0-7263 GCF_053501535.1 Bellilinea sp.
ACGGCTGGCCGGTGATCGCCGAACAGCACGGGCTGGTATTCATCCGCTACCGGCTGCACTGGCAATCTATATGGAATTTCAACCCGGATAACTTGCAAAACAACAGCCAGATACGCCAGTTCTTTTTGAACAACCGCTCCGACCAGCCCTTGTTCGCCCTGCGGCTGAGCGACGGCAGCGAAGCCTTCATCCCCAATGTCGGCAACGGCGGTTTTGGGGACGGCGGCTACCTGCCGATGGGACCGATGCCGGTCATCGCCCGGCTGGCGGACGGCAAGGAAGCGGCCTACATTGTCGTGCGCGCCGGCCCCTGCGCGGCAAACCCGTGCGACTCGCGCTGGGATTCCCACCTCGGCGAATTAATGCTCGACAACCAGACGGTGAGCGGATTTCAGGCCGGTGATGTCCGCTTCATGGAAAACACCTTCTTCCCAACCGATGAGCAGGCCTTCGCCAGCATGGCCGGCGATATGATTTTTGCGGCCCACTGGGAAGCCGGGATTGCCCACCAGATCACCGACCGCTCGCCCGCCCGCGGCGCGACCACCACCAACCCCATCCGCGTCAGCAACCTGCCGCACATTGCCACCTCGCAGGATGAAGACGCCTGCGGCAGCGGCTTTTTGGCCAGCCACTACTGCGCCAGCGGGCTGATCAACACCCGCAACTGGCCGGGCGGTTTTTACATTTACTGGAAAGAAGGGGCTGTTTACGACCGTTACTGGAGCGAGTACGCCGCCTGGCTGGTCAGCAACGATACGATTTACTTCGTCAGTACAGACGGCGCCGTGGTCGCGCTGGAACACGGCCAGCCCGCCGTTAGCAGCCTAAACGTCGAAGCGGTTTCCGTCAGCCAAAACCTGCCGGCTGAACCGCCGGTGCTGAATGAGCCGATTTCCCACGAACAGGCTCACCTGTACGCCGGCTGGGTGGCTGCCGTCGAGGGCGAACTGGTGCGGGTATTCAACAACGGCAAGGCGGTCTACCTCTCCTTTGTTGAACCGCACCAGCGCCGCTTTGTGGTGCGCATCATGAAGGAACACTGGGGGGCTTTCGACCAGCCGCCGGAAACCCTCTACCGCCCCGGCCAGCGCGTGCAAATCCGCGGCCAGATTTGGTGGTACCAGGGCGGGCCGGTCATCTATGTGACCAGCCCCGAGCAGATTGTGATCGAAGGAGGCGAGTGATGTCCATACCTGATTCCGAAACCGTCATTTTCGTCACCCGCAACGGCATGGGGGATGCCGAACCCGAGCTGCAGCAGAAACTGATCGGCAAATACTTCAAGCTGCTCGACCAGAACAACGTAATTCCGGCAGCGATCTGCTTTTACGCCAGAGGCGTTTTTCTGGCAGTGGAAGGCTCGCCGGTGCTGGATTCGCTGCGCTCGCTGGAAGCCAAAGGAGTGCGCCTGATTTTGTGCAGCACCTGCCTGAATTTCTACAACCTGACCGAACAAGTGCAGGTCGGCATTGTCGGCGGGATGACCGACATCATCGAAGCTCAGCGCCGCGCCGGCAAGGTGATTACGCTGTAGATAGCTTGGGCTGAGTGAGGCTGGGGCAGGCAAAACGATTTTGTCTTCTACTTTGCAGAAGGCCGGCTCTCGCTTCAGCACTTGCCGTGGCAACCCCCATCCTGATTTTTGATGAAGCCACCGCGGGATTGAATTATTGCAAAAACGAACAGGTATATCGGGACAACTCGCGGCTACACGAAGACCATAGAATCCTTGTGGTTATCTCTCCTGTGTGATTTCTTTTGCCGGGCATGTTGAGAGTCTTATTCTTTTGAACCACGGAGAAGATGATCTGGATGCCGATTTCCCTACTTTTCCAAACAATCTACATGGATGAGCTCACAATAGAATTTGTTATTTCACGAAAAACATCGCTCAATTTTGGATAGAGGTTTGTGTAAATGGAATAACCTCGCTCGTATCTTTCTCGATGATCCGGATTGGGTTGAATTACGCCCGTAATCTTAATGCATTTTTTCACCGCATCATCTACATCGTTGAAAACACCAACTCCGACACCGGCAAGCAAAGCCGCACCGTAGGCAGGTCCCTCTTCTACTTGTAAGGTTACTATCTCTTGATTGAAAATATCAGCCTGCATTTGACGCCACAAAGCACTTTTTCCCCCCCCACCCACAACTCGAACCTGGTTGATCTCGATACCGATAGACTTCATTATCTCTATTCCATCTCGCAACGAATAGGTTACTCCTTCCATCACCGCTCTGATCATGTGACCCATGTGATGGCGTGAGGTTAAACCGACAAAAGCCCCGCGAGCCATTGGGTCAAGGTGCGGCGTTCGTTCCCCATTCAGGTATGGAAGAAAATATAGACCCTCTGACCCTGCTGGAATAGTAGATGCCAACGCCGTCATTTTGTCATAATGCAGAATTTCTGGGGTCCCGGTATCGAACATGCAGGCTGATTCGAGAATAAGATCCCGTATCCAACGGAAAGAGCCGCCAGCGCTGAGGGTTACCGCCATCAGGTGATACTTTTGAGGTACAGCATGACAAAATGTATGTAATCTTCCGCGTGAATCGAACTTAAGTTTGTCAATGTGAGCAAAAATAACTCCGCTGGTTCCTATACTGGAACTTACGATTCCTTCAGTCACAATCCCTGTCCCGACAGCTGCAGCCGCATTATCACCACCTCCCCCCACAATAGGAATACGTGGATTAAGTCCCAGAAGTTGAGCAACAGAGGGTTTCAGAGCTCCCGTCAAATCCGGCCCTTCAACAACTTTCGGCAACCACTTTACAGGAATTTCCAGCTTCTCAAGAATTTCATGACTCCAATCACGCTTTTGCAGGTCAAGCAATAAAGTGCCGGCAGCATCCGAGGCGTCACTGATTAAAACTCCACTTAACAACAAACGAATATAATCTTTTGGTAAAAGCACATACCTGATTTTGCTGTAATTTTCCGGCTCATTTTTACGCAGCCATAAAATTTTTGGTGCTTGAAAGCCAGTTAAAGCCGGATTACCAGCGATTTCAATTAATTTCGTGTTACCGATCCGGGAATTAATCTCATTACATTCATCAATGGTACGCTGATCATTCCACAGAATAGCCGGTCTAATAACCGCAAATTCTTCATCCAAAAACACGGCGCCGTGCATTTGACCGGTCAAACCAATAGCAACAACATCCCTTGCAAAAAGTGATGCATTTTTCACTGCTGATTGTATAGCTTTGCAAGCACCAGCCCACCAATCGGCAGGATTTTGCTCACTCCATAAAGGATAAGGCGAAAAAAGGGGGTATTCAGCGGTAGCAGAGCCGAGAACATTACCCTTATCATCCACCACAACCGCCTTGGCACCAGTTGTACCAATATCCAAACCAATCAGCGCTGGCATTTCAACCTCCTCACTTCAAAAACCGACAACCAACGAACCCGGATGTTCAATAAAATCGCCAACCTTTTTCAAAAACCTCGCTGCCGGGGCACCATCCACAACTCGATGATCAAAGGTTAAGCTTAATGTCATTCGTCGGCGCAAACATATATTCCCGTGGTACTCGGATGGACGCAAAACGATTCGCCCAACGCCCAAAATAGCCGTTTCTGGCAGCCGAATTATGGGTGTAAAAGCATCAATGTTGTACATACCCAAATTTGTAATGGTAAATGTTCCCCCCTCCAGATCATCTGGCACCAACCTTCCATCCAGACCTCGACGCTTCAAGTCTTCGATTTCTTGGCTAATCTCAAGAATAGATTTTTCCAGTGGATTCTTTACCACCGGCACCACTAAGCCTCGTGATGTATCCAATGCAAAGCCGATGTTAATGTTCTTGAGTTGAACGATTCGGTCATTCATAACCGTAACATTCATATAAGGACATTCTTTCAAACCAAGCGCGATGAACTTTATCAACAAAGCATCAAAAGAAATTTCATGACCTTGCTGAGAGGCTAAATTTTTATTGTAAAAAGTGCGAAGATCGTATAATTCAGAGGCGTCAACCTCACTGAAAAGGGTTACCGGCGCGGTATTGTTTGCCCCTGCCATCATTCGTTCGGCAATTAATCCCCGTATACCACTTTTCAGAGAAACGGAGGGAAGAGGTTGTTCTGATGAGGGCTCGATCCTTTCTGCAGATTTTGAATGCCTTTCCAAGGCGTTCTCAACGTCTCGGCGTGTGATTTTTTCCCCATCCATTGGTTGGATCATTGACAAATCAATACCCCACTCCTTAGCCATTTTTTGTGCAATGGGGGTTACACGGAATGAGCCTGAATCCACCAGATTTTGCATTTTGGTTGAAAATTCTTCAACATCTTCGATAGAGATTTTATTGGATTTCTTAAAACTTACAACCCGGGCCAGATCTATACCCAATTCCTTAGCCCGCCGCCTTACAGCAGGGGTAGCCTGAATGTCTGCCACCTGTGCGGGCATCTCCCCTTCCTGCGAACCTCCCAAATGTGATTTTTCGACAATCAGAGGTTCCTTTTTTTCTTCTGTTATAGAAGATGTCAATGAAGGCGCAGCAGGTATTGGCTCGTCGGGTTGAAGGATATAACCTACAACGCCAGCAACCGGCACCATATTCCCTGCTTCTACCAGCCGATGCAGGATGCCATCCTCTTCGGCTAACACTTCGTTAGTAACCTTGTCTGTTTCAACTACATAAACAGGTTGACCCTTTTTGACTTGTTGACCTTCTTCCACCAGCCATTCAACAAGGAGTCCTTCGCGCATGTTAAGGCCAATTTTTGGCATCAGTATTTCGGTCGGCATTTCAATACTCCTCTAAGTTATTTTGTTCCTTGAACACAAAATGTCGTTCTTTGACTGCAATATCCATAACTTTAGAAACATCCACAATCCAGGGACCATTAATCCGCAAGACAATTTGCACATGTTGATCAGGAGAGACTGTAAATTCCTTTTCTCCATCTAAAGAGATGACAGAATTCTGGTTTATGCTCAGGGAATAAAACTGATCAGGAAAGAGAGTCTGTAATTCAGAAATTCCAACCCTCTGCAACTCGCCAGGTTGAAGAGAAGCCAATATAAATCTGCTTGCAGATTTTTCACCTGTAGCCATCAGTAATCCATAAGGATCGGTAGGTTCTACACCTCGAACCATTCCAACGACGGAAGATAATCCTGTAACAAATGGCTTTGAGCGGGTTACTGCAACTTGTGATATTCGATCCCCCTTCCAAACAGCCTTGGCACCAACAAAATCATCCCGAATAACACCAACATCAACAAGCGCCAAATCAACCATCTTGTCATCAACCCAAACTTCAATATATTTATGTCGGATACAAAAATCTTCCAAAGGTATGTTGGGGTTAGAAAGAATGAATTTGGCTGCCAATCCTGCAGTAGTGCCGTCGATCATGGTCGGGATCACATTGTTTGTACCCGTTGATATTGCCATTATCGGTACGGTCGCAATAGATTTTGCCACAATCCTCACTGTTCCGTCCCCACCCAAAACGATTACAAGACGAGCCCCGGTTTGGATAAAATGTTCGGCAGCGTTTCTTGAATCTTCAGCAGAATTAACCAATTGCATGCTGATCAGCGAAATCTGAGAAGTTGCATATCCATTGCTGAAGGAATCCAGCAGCCTTTTTCCTAACCCAAAACGCTCCGGCATTATTTCTATTTGGATATTCCTAAAGGTTAATAAAGTTTTCGCGATGCAATAGGCAAGATTATATTTATACCGATCGGTCACATCTGCAGCAGCAGATGTGATACGTCGGATATCTTTGCCCGCATCAGGATTAATGATCATTCCAACTTTTAACATCCGCTTATCCTTCTACCTGTTGATTAACAGCTTGAATTATCCTTGTGATAATCATTTTTATTTACACAAATAAAACCAGCTCATATTGGGTTCAGTAATCAAGGAAGTTACTGCTAATCTTTAATATCATCGAAATCCACCTTGCATTTAAGTATTTCCTCCTTTTATAATGGGTTGGAGAGGATCATCCCTCTGGAAGGCCCGATCCCAAAACGCTTGGTTGGCAGCCGTCTGTTTTGGGGATCGGGCCTGAAGCATTTAGGATGTTTCACGAATCGGTTGTCTGCTCCTGACCTAGCCTTGCTGTCAAGGCAGTCCCTGCAATGATTACAAGGCCCTGTGCAATTAGCTGATCATAAAAGTCAAAGCCTAGAAGGTTTAGTCCGTTTGTCATCGTAGCAAGTAACAATACACCCATAGCCGTTCTTTGCATTGAACCAATACCACCAAACATACTTGTGCCACCCAGTATCACTCCTCCGATGATGGTTAGAAGGATTTTATCGCCTACTCCTGGAATAGCTGCTCCTAGATTTGCCATTGCAAGGAATCCTGCTAATCCACTGAGTACACCTGAAATCGTGTACACAGAGGCCACAATCAACCCTCGACGAATCCCCACATACCTGGCTGCATTAGGATTTGCACCTAGCAAATACAAATGCCTTCCCCAAGTTGTTTGAGTAAGTAAAACCCCAAACACCATCATCGTTAATATTGCAACTACTGCAATAGCAGGAATACCGAGCCAGTTGGTTTTGCCAAATGTTCGAATAGATTCAGGAACCGCAATTGCAATTCCTTTGGAAACCGTAAAAGCAATTCCTCTTGCAACAAGATGGGTTCCCAGCGTCAGGACAAAAGGCGTTAACCCAAGTTTGGCGATACTGATACCATTGAACAATCCAAAGAACAGACCAACCACCAAAGCAACTCCTACACCAACCCACCATTCTCCCTCAGCGCCCATCACCGTTGCTGCGATAATACCGGAACAAGCAGCTACGGATGCAACAGAGATGTCAATTCCGGCAGTAATCAGGACAAGAGTTTGACCAACAGCTGCAACTGCAACAACTGCAGTAGCCGCCAGCAGGGTTTGAAGGTTTCGTTGGGTGGCAAATGTTGGTGAGAGGAGGGAGAATATAATCCATAACGGAATCAGGATTGGCAGCACGGAAGATTTACTGAGCAAAGTTCTCGAAAAGGCTTTAATTCCGTGCAGTATAGTTGGCTTTTGCATGACTTTGACTTCTTCGAGTGCAACCTGTTTCATGTCATCCTTTAGGTTTGTTGACTATTGGGAAGCTTTTGAGCCCCAAACTTTATCTTTGTTTTCCACGATATTCTGGTATGTATAGAGAGTGCCGGGGAAGCGTTGATCGGTTACGGTCAGTTTTCCGCCGGTCAGCACAGTGTATGCTGCCTCTAAAGCTCCTCGCCCAAGATCAGCCA
>NZ_JBRCOK010000111.1:0-5942 GCF_053501535.1 Bellilinea sp.
CGGTGTTTTCGCGGAAGATGACCATATCCACATCTTCCGGTCGGCGCACCGGCGAAGGCACGCCCTTGAAGTAGCGCACCGGCCTCAGACAAACATATAAATCCAGAGCCTTCCGCAATGCAACATTCAACGAGCGAATCCCGCCGCCCACCGGCGTCGTCAATGGGCCTTTGATACCCACCAGATATTCTCGAAATGCCGCCAGGGTTTCATCGGGCAGCCAGTTGCCGGTTTGCTGGAAGGCTTTTTCACCCGCCAGCACTTCCAGCCAGTGAATTTTACGCTTCCCGCCGTAGGCTTTCTCCACTGCCGCATCAAACACCCGCTGCGAGGCGCGCCAGATATCCCGCCCGGTGCCGTCTCCTTCCACAAAGGGGATAATGGGCTGGTCAGGAACCATTAACTGCCCCCCCTCCATGCGTATTTTCTCACCTGATTGGGGTTTTTGTGGTGCAGGTACGCTCATCCTCTTTCCTCCCGGAGAAAAAAAATATGAAATTGATGATGAATATCTCGATTATATCAAAATCCCACCGCCGCCAAAGCGGATCAGGCACCCCCTTTCTTGGCTATAATTAAATCATTCCATCTTATCCAGCCTTTCTTCCAAATCAATGTAGACGATGAAAAGAAACGCAACATTCTTAACCGCTCTGGCAGCATTTTTGATTCCGGTTTCGGTTATTACATTTTATTATGTCACCCACAAACCCTTTGACTCCTCCTTTGCGCTTGCCTTCAGTCTAAACCTGTGGCGAATCCTGCTGGCAGGGTCAATCCTTGCACTGGCAGGGGGAATCGGTAACCGAATCCTGCGCCCATTACCCTTTCATCCATTGGCCAGTCTGGCAATGCAGGCAATTTTTGGCCTGGGGCTGATCGCTCTGCTGATTCTGCTCATCGGCAGCCTGCTGGGAGTTCACAGATGGGTGTTTGCTCTGCTCCTGCTGGGAGGATTATTCCTCACGCGTCACTCGATTCGTCTCTGGTTGGAACACTGGAAAACCTGGAAAGAGATCATCCAAAACGGCAGCACCAGCGAGCGCTGGATTTGCACCTTGATTCTACTGGCACTTTCCTCACCTTTATGGACGGCACTTGCTCCCCCGATTAAGTATGACGCGCTGGTTTACCACCTTACCCTGCCGCAAGCCTATCTTTCTGCCGGGCGCATCACCCACCTGCCCTGGCTGATGATGAGCGGCTACCCCCAAAATGCTGAAATGCTCTATCTGTTGGCAATGTCTTTGGGAGGCGCATCCGCTGCCACCGTTCTGGGCTGGTCATTTGCCCTGCTGGGATTGTCCGGTTTATTCGGCTGGCTGGTGAACCATTGGGACAGCCGAACAGCCTGGGCAGGCTGCGCTGCTGTGTTTGCCGGTTCCACGCTGATTCTTTCCAGCGGGTGGGGATACGTGGACTGGTTGGGTCTCTTGTTTGGTCTGGCTTGCCTGATCAGTCTGGATGGTTTTCACAAAACATCGCAATCTTCGTACCTCTGGCTGGCAGGTGCCATGGCCGGCATGGCCATCGGTACAAAATATCCGTTTGGCACACTGGCGCTGGTTGGTTTGAGTACAATTTTTTTTCTCTCGCGCCGTTCACTGAATCTCCTCCCCAGGCGGGTATTGACCTTTGGATTAGCAGCCACCCTTTTCACCCTGCCATGGCTGATGAAGAACGTTCTGTTCACCGGCAATCCGGTTTATCCGTTCTTCTTTCCAGCAGCCGAAATGGATGAAATCCGCGTCTCCATCTATTTTGAGGATGAACCGTATGGCGACTGGCAGGATGTGATATTTTTACCCTGGCGGGCAACCATATGGGGCATCGAAGGCGGCCCCGGCTACGCCGCCTCAATTGGACCGCTGCTGCTCGGCTTTGGTTTGCTGGCCTGGATTGGACGGCACAAGTTGACCCCTGAACAACAGCAGACCTTACAATTGGTCTCCGTGTTTGCTCTGGCTGGCTGGGTGGTGTGGGCTATTGGAGGACGTTTTACGGGTTACCTGCTGCAAACACGCATGGTCTATCCACTGATGCCTGGCTTTGCTGCTCTGGCGGCATTCGGTTTCCGCTCGGCCAGTTCCTTACAGTTATCCACCATCCGCCTGCAGCGTGTGCTGTCCGCCATGCTCCTTCTGGTGCTTGCCTTCACCACCGTGGAAGTTCATCTCGACTTGTTCAAACACTCCACACCACAGGCAGCCCTCGGCATCACCAACCTACAGGACTATCTCGCCGCAAATACCGGCTGGTATCAACCGGCAATGGAAGCCATCCGCAGCCTGCCCCCGGGCAGCCGAACCCTGATGATATATGAACCACGCGCTTTCTACTGCCTGCCGGCCTGCAAACCGGATGAAAACCTGGACCGCTGGCGGAGCAACTGGATGCGTTACGCTGATTTTTCGGCAATCCGCCGTCAGTGGCAGAACGAGGGGTTTACCCACCTGCTGGTCTTTCGTTTAGGTGTAGAATTCATGAAAGATAATCCCGACCCCAAACACCCGCTTCCCAGCCTTCTGGCGCTTGAAGCGTTTCTGGACACGCTGCCGACTTTTGAAGACATTGGGGGAGTTTATCAGTTATACTCGCTGGAATAATTCTGCTCAGGAGGAGTTTGAAAATGGCGCTTTCAAAAGATGGTGTGTTCTACCTCGGCAAACAGTACGATCCTGCCGAGAAAAAACTGCTCGATCAGCCCATTCTCTTCAACCCGGCCGATCTGACCACCCACGCCGTTGTCACCGGTATGACCGGCTCCGGTAAAACCGGTCTGTGCATTGGCCTGCTTGAAGAAGCCGCGCTGGAAGGCATTCCCGCCATCATCATTGACCCCAAAGGCGACCTCACCAACCTCCTGCTGCACTTTCCCGACCTGCTGCCCAGCGATTTTGAACCCTGGATTGACCCGGAAACGGCCAGAAGGGAAGAAAAGACGGTAGGGCAGCTGGCCGAAGAGACTGCCCTGCGCTGGAAGAACGGGCTGGCGGAGTGGGGATTGGGCAGCAACCAGATTCGCGAATTGAAAGACGCGGTAGATTTTGCCCTTTACTCGCCGGGCTCTTCCGCTGCTGTTTCTGTCAACATCCTCTCTTCTTTTGAATCACCCGACCTGCCCTGGGCAGAAAATCGCGAGATTCTGCGCGAAAAAATTTCCACCATTGTCACCGCTTTGCTGGGGTTAATCGGCTTGAATGATATTGATCCACTGCGTTCACGCGAACATATTTTGCTCTCCAATATTCTTGAACACGCATGGAGCAGTGGCAAATCGCTCGACCTGACCGACCTGATCTTACAAACCCAAAAACCACCCTTCGACCGGCTGGGGGCGTTTCCGGTCAATAACTTCTTCCCCGAAAAAGACCGCCTCTCGCTGGCGATGTTGCTCAACAATTTTCTGGCTTCTCCATCCTTTGAAGTCTGGCGTGAGGGACAACCGTTGAATGTTCAGAATTTTCTTTACAGCCCCAACGGCAAAGCCCGCCACAGCATTTTTTATCTGGCTCACCTTAACGAAAGCGAGCGGATGTTCTTTGTAACGCTTTTATTTGCCTCCATAGAATCCTGGATGCGCTCGCAGCGCGGCACCGGAAATCTACGCACGTTAATTTACATGGATGAAATTTACGGCTACCTGCCGCCGCTGAGCAATCCGCCGTCCAAAACGGTCATGCTGCGCATGCTCAAGCAGGCGCGCGCTTTCGGCGTTGGCTTGCTGCTGGCAACCCAGAACCCGGTAGATGTGGACTATAAAGGCCTGTCCAATGCCGGCACCTGGATGATCGGCCGCCTGCAAACCGATCAGGATAAACAACGCCTGCTGGACGGACTGGATTCGGCCGGCGGCGGGGTGAACCGTCAACAAATGGATCGTCTGATTTCCACACTGGGAAAGCGCGTCTTCGTCCTGCACAGTGTTCATGCCAAACAGCCGCTGCTCTTCCAAACCCGTTGGGTATTGAACTACCTTGCCGGGCCATTGACCCGCTCTCAACTGCCATCATTAATGCCGCTGACCTCGATTGCTGATGTCTCTGTTACCCCCGTACAGCAGACCACATCCGATCTGCAAAGCGCCCGCTCCGCACCTGTGGCTGCCGGAGCAAAGGGTTTCACCTCCGCACGCCCTCCTGTTCCCAGCGGGGTTGAAGAATACTTCCTGCCAAATGATCTGCCTCTGTCCGAATCCATCCGTCAGGCAAATATCCCTCCCTCTGCTCAAATTGAGCAAAAGGGATTTGTGTACTACCCGGCTTTGTTTGCGCAGGCGAACATAAACTATCTGGCACGCAAGTACAACCTTGAAATCAACCGTGAAGTTGCAGTACTGGTACAGGAAACGCGCGGACGCTCGATCGAGTGGGATGATTTCAACTGGCGGCCCTTCAAGCGCGCTGAGATCACCGCCCAACCTCTGCCAGCCGCTCAATATGCTCCTCTGCCGGGCTGGTTAGCCGATGCCCGCCAGTTGACCGCCTTTCAGCAGGACTTTGTGGAATGGGTTTACCGCAACGCCACCATCCGGGTGCGCGCCAACGAGAAGCTGAAAGTGTACGCCGCGCCGGAAGTTTCCACCGCTGAATTTCGGGAACAGTGCGCTCAAGCAGCCCGTTCAGCACTGCAAAGTGAGGTGGATAAACTGGAGACCCTCTACCAGAAAAAAATTGAAGACCTCAATCGAAAAATTGAACGCGCAAAGAGCGATGTAGCCGATAAAGAAAACACCTACAAACAGCGTCAAATGGAGGAGTTAGCCACCCACGGGCAATCGCTTATGAACCTGTTCGGCAAACGGCGCGCCACCCTTTCCAGTTCGATGACCAAACGCCGTCTGACCAGCGAGGCCAGAGACCGGCTGGAAAAAGCCAAACTGGCCCTGGAACAATTACAAAAACAACTCAAGGATATTGAAACGGAAAAGAACCGCGAGCTGAAACAAATTCAAGATCGCTGGGCGGATATGGTCAACGATGAGGTTGAAATTCCGCTCAGCCCGTACAAAAAGGACATTTTCGTTCCGCTGTATGGTATCATCTGGATACCGTATTACTCCATTATGGTGGATCGGCAGGTACGGGAAATTCCTGCCTTTCGCAGCCCGGGCTGAAAAGCCACCTCATCGGCGGAGTGAAATATTCGCGAATTTAGAGGTAAAACATGCCACCAGAAGCCACTCGCGACCGGGTCAACCCCGAAAAGTTTGATACCACACCGCTGCGCCGCCCTTCCTGGATCCGCGTGCGCGCCCCCAGCGGTGAAACCTTTGAACAACTCCAACAATTGATGCGCCGCAAAGCGCTGCATACCGTCTGTGAAGAAGCCGGTTGCCCCAACATGGGTGAATGTTGGGGAGCAGGCACAGCCACCTTTTTGATGATGGGTGACATCTGCACGCGCACCTGCGGCTTCTGTGATATTAAGCGCGGCCGCCCTGAAGCCCTGGACTGGCTCGAACCCGAACGGGTTGCCCAGGCCGTCAAAGCCATGAACCTTCAGCACGCCGTGATTACCTCGGTCAACCGCGATGACCGCAAAGACGGCGGCGCACCGATATTTGCCATGGTCATCCGCCGAATCCGTGAACTGTTACCCGGTTGCTCGATCGAAGTACTGATCCCCGATTTCAAGGGCAGCGTAGAGGCCCTGCGCATCGTCATGAATGCCCGACCGGAAATCCTCAATCACAATGTCGAAACCGTACCGCGCCTGTTCAAACTGGTTCAACCGCAGGACCGCTACGAATGGGCTAAAGCCACCCTGAGCAATGCCAAAATTCTCGACCCGGATGTGCTCACCAAATCGGGCATTATGGTCGGGTTGGGTGAAACGATGGACGAGGTCAAAGCCGTCATGGAAGACTTGCGTTCGTGGGGCGTAGAAATCCTGACCATCGGACAGTATTTACAACCCAGCCGCAAACACCTGCCGATTGC
>NZ_JBRCOK010000112.1:0-14558 GCF_053501535.1 Bellilinea sp.
ATATCCGTGAGGTTTATGGCGCTGACGAAGTGTTCAGCTGCTGTTGGACGGTTTTAGGTAATTCTGACGAAAAAGCGCGCAGGTTTTGGGCAATTTCATCCGCCTGAGCCGGGCTCAGGGCGTAAAAAGCGACCGTATCACTGGTACAGACGATATTGTCGGCAATCCGCCAGCGGCCGACTTCCACCCATTCGGGCGGCTGGGGGTAGAGATCGAACCACTCCGGGTAAAGAATGGCCAGCGAAGCTGCCTGTTCTCTTGCCAGCCGATCCACCTTTGCGGTACTCCAGCTGCCCTCGCGCCACCACCTGCCGGTTTCAAGGTTGGCCAGCCCAACCACATCCACCAGCTCGATATCCGCATAATAACTGATTGCGCCAATGTCATTGGCTACGATGGTCTGACCATTGTAAAAGCGGCTGACAAAGCGCGCCATTTGCACCTGTTGTTCATGGATGTTGCGCACCGCCAGCGGATAAGCCGAAAGGGCATTGCCCGCCCGGTAGGCAATCGGCAGCAGGAGCAGCAGCGCCACGCCCAGCGCGGCAGCAACCGCAGGCGTAAAGCGCAGCCGCCGCTCGCTTTCCAGCCGTTTGAGCAGCAGAGCAGTCAGCTCCATCAGAATCAAAGCGCCCGCAAAGATCAGGTACGCCTCATAACGGAAGAACCAGCCGGTCCTGGCCAGCTGCAGGTGGAGAGCGAACATACCGCTGAACAAGGCCACCCGCCAGCGCAAAGGCGGGCTGGTCAAACCGCCGCTCTCTGCCAGCGCGTAAGCCAGCCACACCGCAATGATCAACCCCAACAACGCCGGGGTATCCAGCAGGTTGTAAATTCCCTGTGTCAGGAACTGAGTCAGACCCGTTACGGAAAACAGGTTGATCTGGCTCTTCACCAGAACCGAATTGGGAAAGAATGCCCAGCCGTTCGCCACGGAGATGAGTCCGTAAACGGTCATCAGGCTGGCGCTTGCCAGCCCTGCCGCAAGCGCATCGCGCCAACGCCGCTGGAACAGCAAACCTGCAATCAGCCAGAAGAGTAAAAACAGCCCCTCATACCGGGTTACCGGCAGCAGGGCACACAAAACCGGCAATCCCCAGCGCAGGCTGGAAGAGGGAGAATTTTCGGCCAGAACCAACGACCCTGTCCAAAGCACCGCCACGGTCAATAAGGAATGAAGGGCGTGTTCCATGCCGGTCAATCCCAGCACCGGCAGGGGGGTGAAAATTAAAATCAGCACCACAAGGGTCAGGCGGATCATCCGCCGCCCGGATTTTGCCAGCAGCCGCTGCGCCAGCAGCAGGGCAGCCGCCCCGCTCAGCAGGCTGAGCAGCAGGGCAGCCCAATCCCGTACGCCGAACAGGTGGAAGGCTGCCGCCAGCAGCAAAGTCCATAACGGGGATGAAGTAGCCGAGGTGAACGGGCTGAGGTCAACACTCCAGCGCCCATCCTGAACGAAGTGACGGGCAATTGCCATGTGAATGAAGGCATCATCCACCGGGTAGCCGGGCTGTCCGCCGGTGTGATTGAGTGCCTGGGTAAGTAAGGCAATTGAAAGCAGGATGTACAGGAATAAGGGCAGCAGAGCGAGGAGATTGATTTTTTTCATGAAGCCATGGTTCCCTGTTGAGATTATACATCCAGCCTTAAATGAAAAACTCCGCAAGGACTTACAAAACCCTTACGGAGCAACTTTTCCTGCCAAAGCCGGAATTTTAGCGGGTAGCGGCCGCGGCGCGCTTTTCCAGCGCTGATCGAATCATCAAAAATTCGCCGATATTTTCCATCGTTACCAGACCCACCAGCCGGTCATCGGCAATCACCGGCAGGGTGTGGCATTCGCGCTCCTGCAATTTGCGCGAGACCTCTTCCAGCATGTCGTTGATGTGGGCGCTCTCGAATCTGCAGTCCATTGCGGCAGAAACCGGCGCGTTCTGCCCCAGCCGCTGTAAAGCCTCCACCAGACTTTTGCGCGTCAAAACCCCGACCACCCGCTCTCCGGAAAGCACCGGAAAATCCTGCTGGGTGCTGCTCATCAGCAGTTCGATGGCGCGGCTGAGCGGTTCGCCTTCCTGTAGGGTGCGGAAGTCGGTCACCATGGCTTGGGAAACGGGGATACCGCTCAGTGCCGATTTCATCTGTACCATGCTGGCTTCCTGGGCTGCGCCAATATAGACAAAGAAGGCGATGAACACCAGAAACGGGTTGGTAAACAGGCCGATGAAGCCGAACACAAACGCCAGCGCCTGCCCAAGGGTTGCCGCCGCCTGGGTCGCCTGGGTATAAGGCAGGCGGGTTGCCAGCAAAGCGCGCACCACCCGGCCGCCGTCCATTGGGAAGGCCGGAATCAGGTTAAAGCCTGCCAGAAACAGGTTGACCACCATCAGTCTTTCCAGGAACGGCCCGCCGGTCATACTCAGTGAACCGAGCGGCTGCAACGCACCGCTGAACAGCAGCCCGATGAACAACACCGCCGAGATGACTACATTCACCAGCGGCCCGGCCAGTGCTACCCACAATTCCTGCATCGGCTTCTCCGGCATCCTTTCCAGCCGCGCCACCCCCCCGATGGGCAGCAGGGTGATATCTTTGGTCTGAATGCCGAACTTACGCGCAGCCAGGGCATGTCCCAGTTCATGCAGTACCACACACAAAAACAGAGCCAGCAGAAAACCCACGCCGGTAATGACCGCGTTCACCGAACGCCCGACCAGATAGTAACTGAATGCAACCCAGCCCAAAATCAGCAAAAAAGTTGCGTGAATTTGAATGTCAATTCCCGCCACCCGTGCAATTTTCAAAGACCATTTCATTTTTACGCCTCACTCACTCAATCCACGAATAACCAGTCTGTCCCAATAGGGGTTACCCTTATATTACTATATTGGTGAGCAAGTATCAATTTTTGATTAACAAAGTGTATAAAGCCGATTAGAACGGACTTGAAAGACCGGATGCAGCCAGTTCTTTTCTGAGACCAAACCACTCAGCAAGCTTTATGAAAGAGATGTTTCGTCCCCTTTTTCCCACTCCCACTGATTGAGTTCGGGGAACAATGCGTAAGCCGTCAGGTCAAGTTTGAGCGGTGTGATGGAAACAAAACCATCCGCCACGGTACCGATGTCGCTGCCGCGTTCGGGAATGCCGGTCGGTGAATCGCCGCTGATCCAGTAATACGGGCGGCCGCGCGGGTCCACCCGCGAATCGAGTTTATCGTGATAGACGCGCAATCCCATCCGCGTCAGGCGGTATCCCTTAATCTGCTCCAAAGGCAAAAACGGGATGTTGACATTCAGCAGGTTGCCTTCCGGCAGGCCGTTCTGAATGACGGCGCGGGTAACGCGGCGGGCAACCTGCAGGGCTGCTTCAAAATCTGCCAGAACGAGGTGGTTTTTGGGTGAGTCCAGCGAAAAGGCAATCGCCGGCAGCCCCCAGATGGCCGCTTCCATTGCCGCCGTAACCGTACCGGAATAGGTAACATCATGACCGAGGTTGGCATACGGGTTGATGCCCGACACGACCAGATCTACCTTCTCACCCAGAAAATTGCAAATCGCCAGCGCCACACAGTCGGATGGCGCGCCGTCGGTGGCAAAGGCGGGGGTGCCGTCATCCAACGGCATTTCCTTGACCCTCAGCGGCCGGTCGAGCGTTTTAACATGCCCGGAAGCCGACCAGTTGCGGTCAGGGGCCAGTACACTGACCTTGCCAAGCGGCTTGACCGCCTGCGCCAGCGCCAGCAAGCCGGGCGCATGAATGCCGTCATCGTTGGTAACCAGTATGTGCATGAATTTCCTCCCGGTAAAAATTGCGCCGTGTTCCGTTCCCCTGACGGAAAAGAAGGCTGATCTTATCTTATCGTTTGAAGATTAGCAATCCACAAAAAATGGATTAAGATCAGGTAAAAATTATTTTAATGATCAAGACAATCTGATCGTCTGGACGAACGCGGGTAACTTTTGGAGTTGCTACCCATCCGCGTAAGCCAACCCGATAACTCCCATATCCAGCGGCTTATTGCGGAAGTTTTCA
This sequence comes from Bellilinea sp., assembly GCF_053501535.1. Lineage (NCBI taxonomy): Bacteria > Bacillati > Chloroflexota > Anaerolineae > Anaerolineales > Anaerolineaceae > Bellilinea > Bellilinea sp. The sequence continues at coordinate 4,033 of NZ_JBRCOK010000112.1, forward strand.
AAGGTCAGGTCACGCATTTCCCAGCCGGTGGCAGATTTGAGGTGATCGAACAGGGTGTAATACCCCATCGCGATACGCGCTTCCCAGTCCAGTTGAAGTTGCTGTGCCAGATGGTGAATCGTATCCGCATCCGGCGCTTCAATTTCACAAAAGCTGCCAAACGGCATTTCATCCAGTACGATCTCGGCTTCGCCCAGGCGGTAGGTGGTGCGGTACTTTTCATAAATCATGCTGACCTCGAAGCCCAGCGCTTCCAGCAGACGGCGGCAGGCATCTGCATCGCTGACTTCCACCTCCACTTCCTGACGAACGGCTACCTCGGCGCCGGCTTGCCCGGCGCCTTTGTAGGTGAGCAGCGCGTGCCCATCCTGCCTCAGGCGCAGCACGCGGTGAGCGCGGGTCAGGCTGCCATCCGGCAGGTCAAAGCGCAGGTTGAGTTCGTGATGCCTTGGCTTGACCTGCACCGCACCGATTTTTTCCAATCTCTGGCGGAAGGCGGCCAGATCACGCAGAAAAAACTTGGCTTCAATTTCCATGTCTTCCGGTTTCATGTTGCTCTCCATTCTTTCCATAACACCCAGGCCGCCAGCAAAACCAGCAGCAAAGAGGCCAGCAGGCTGAACGGCAGATTGAAAAATTGGGGCGAACGGGCAAAAACCAACCGCTCGAACCAGTCCCACCCCAGCCAGAGAATGAGCGTCCCACCAGCCAGTCCGATCCCCCAGCGGCGGCGCAGCCACAAACCCAGCGCAGCGGGAAAACCCAACAACCCAAAAAACACGCCGCTGGCGATGAAGTACCCCAATCCCAGGGGAAGATTGAGCCGGCTGTAAAAATCTGCATTGCGGAGCATTTCGGCCAGCCTCAGCCAGCCGCCGAGCGAAATCAACAGGCAGGCCAGGGCCACTATCTTTAGCCCCCATGAGCGTTTTCGGCGAGGGTCAGGCCGGCTCACTTCCATGATACATCCCACAAGTGGACATGGGCGCTTTCGCCGTCACGGGTGCTGTAAACTTCAATGTCTATTTGACCGGCGGTCAGTTCTGTATCAAACAAAACAGTTACATCGCGCGGGTCGGGGGTTTCTTCCTTGTCGGCTTCAAAACGCAGCGGACTGCTGCCATTCGGCGGATAGACCCACACCACCACTTTACCCGGCACACCCCCAATCCGGGCGGTTAGCGATTGCAGGTTTTGCGGCTGATTAAAAATCAGATTCAACACCAACGGGTTGGCTTCCATCGTGCGGATTAAGGTGCCCGGCTGCCCGTCAAAGACATGTTCGATCTCGCCCATATCCAGCCGCGAGTAGCGCACCTTGAGCAGCGTGCCGTCATTCAGGCGCAGCGCCTTCTCCTGTAAGGCGCGCCGTTCCTGCCGCTCCTGGTCGAAGATTTGCTGTGCATTTTCCACATAACGCAGGCGCACAAAATAAAAACCCACTTTGCCGTTGGGGTAATTCAGCGTGCGCTCCACCTGAATATCGGTAAACTTGTTGCTCTCCTGAACTTTGAGCCATTCTTCCGGAATCATCACGAAGCGGGTGTTTTCTGCCAGCGGCTGAACCTCGTTCAGGTGGCCCTCAATACTGCCCAGGCGAAATGGCTGCGGATCATCGAAGAAAAACCGTGCAATCACATCGGTGCCGTTTGCCCAGGACGGGGAAACCACCAGATCAACGCCGGGGTTTTGGTTGAGATAATCGCTCACTTCGGCGAACAACTGGCGCGCACCCCACTGTAAGCCGCTCAAGCCGTAATCGCTTGACCAGAATGGTGCATTCTGCAAGGCATCCTGCAGCATTCCAAAGGCGGCTGCGGCAAGGATGAGGAAGATCAGCAGGCTGAGCCCAATCGTCCAGTTTGGACGCGGCCAGCGCTTTTGCAATCGGCTGCCAAGCCAGCCGATTGCGCTTTCCAGCCCAAGTCCACCCAACAAAGCCGCCGGAATCACCATGAACAGCGCGCGGGTGATGCCCAGTTTGACCAGCGCTGCCCCGCTGGGCGCCGCCAGCAGCGCCAGCAGAATCAGGCGGTATTCACTCCGGCGGATACCCCGCAGCGCGCGGATCAGACCGATGGCAACGAAAGGCAGCGTAATCCAGCCGAGATGGCCGTACCCCTTCATCACATGACGGATCAGCTCACCCGATTGGGGAACATACCAGTAAAGCGGGTTGAGGCCGCGCAGATATTCCCCAAAATAAATACCCAGTTTAGCCAGCAGAGGGCGGTCGGTCAGCCAGTAGGAATTGAGCAGGGTCAAATGACGCAGGGTTTCCCCCGGGTGCTCAATCTGGAAGCGGAAATAAGGCAGAGCGAACAGCGCTGCCAGTCCCAGCGCGAGCAGCAGGCGGCGGCGCTGCTGCCAGTGGTAACGCCAGTCCGAGATGAGCAGAAACAGGGACAGGCTGGCGATCACCATTTGGGCCGGGCTGTAACTGTAAAAGGCAAGCGCAGCAGCGGTTACTGCGCCGTAAATCCAGGCGGTTTCCCCCTGCCGGTAACGCAGATAGGAATAAACCAGTGCGGCAAAAAAAGTGACCCCCAGTCCGGCTTCGAAAGCGGTGCGCGAGTGCAAAAACCAGGCCGGCATCACGGTCAGCAGCAGGGCCGCCCCCCAGCCGAAGCGGCTGCCAAAGCCTTTTTGCAGGCTCAGCCCAACCGCAAGCGCTGCCAGCAGGCTGATGATTGCCGGAACGGCTCGGGTAACCCACACCGATTTTCCAAACCAAAGGTAAGGCAGTACCTGAACGTAAACCGAAAGGCTCAGGTTGTACATGGAACCGTTGGGGAAGTAGGTGGGTAAAAATTCGCCGCTGTAACCGCGAAAACCATCCCGCACCAGATCGGCCGCCAGCACGGTTTGCACGGCTTCATCGGTGAAGAAGTAAACCGGAAAGTCCGGCAGGCCAATCAGACGGGTGGCCAGGTAAACCAGTAATGCCAGCCCCAGCAGGAGAGACGGCAGATGAGGGACGATTCGTTCCCAACGGCTGGGGCGGGACTGAACCGCTTGTCCAGCAGCCTCGAGCCAATCCGGCAGGGGCAAAGGCGGGTTGGAGAAGGTGAGCGAGCGGGTTTCCAGCGGTTTGCCTTCGCGCGTGCGGCTTTCAACGGTCAGATGCAGGCTGGTGTTGGGGGGCACTTCCACCTGCAGGTGCAGGTGAATCTCGGCCGGAGGTGTAGGCTGCTCCGTTGAAGGCGGCGGCGCTGCTGCCGGTTGAGATAAGTTTTCTTCGGAAGATTGGGAGATAGAATCCTCGTCGCTCATGTCTATTGGGATTATAGCATGAGCGATTTATTTCCCCCTCCCAAATCCATTTTGGAAAAAGGGTATCTTTGGGGATTAAGAATCATTGGGAATTGAGGGGATTGGTTGAATCACTCCTTGCAATTTCAAAGGATTGTTATCTTTCTTTTTCCTGAAATCAGCTCTGCACAATCATTCTTTTGTAACTCATTTGCCAAAGTGCTATAATCCAAACGATGAATCTCTTTTCGCTGATGGTTGGCATTGGCGCATCGCTGGGTCTGCTGCAAGTCTGGCGGGATGCCCCGCCCGGCAAAGAGTACCCCAGCCTGCTGAATGGCGGGGTGGTGCTGCTCGCCGCGCTGATCGGCGGACGCGCCGGCTTTGTCTGGCTCAACCCCCACCTCTTTACCGCTGATTTACCCGCCGCGCTGCGCTTTTGGGAGGGCGGGCTGATCTTCCCCACGGCACTGCTGGCAGCCTTGCTGATGATTCCGCTGCTTGCGCTGGTTCAACACCAGCCCCTCGCGCGCCTTGCCGATCGGGTCATGCTCATGCTCATCCCCCTCGCCGTCTGTCTGTGGCTGGGTTGCGGTGCGGCCGGCTGCGCTTACGGCGTTGCCCTCACCGATCAATATCCGTGGGCGCTGCCGGTGCTCGATTCGGACGGCACGCTGACCTACCGTTTCCCTCTGCCGTATTTTGCGGCGGCAGCGCTGCTGCTGATTGCCCGCCCGGTGGAGAAAAAAGCCCTTGGGCTGCAAATGCCGGGTGCACGGGCGGTTTTGCTCGGTCTTGTGCTTGCCGTTCATACCCTCCTCTTTTCATCGTGGCGCGCCGATGCAGTGCCAGTTTACCACAACCTGCGCCTGGACTATGCAGTCAGTTATCTGCTGGGTGGTGTAAGCCTGCTGGGGGCACTGGTGTTGGCAGCCATCAACCTCACCCGTGCCATTAACCGCCAGCGTCTCTCTTCCAGAAGGCGCTCTCAATTTTGATCATTTGATCACAGGAAAAATTACCCATGAAATTAACCGTTGGCATGGCTCAAATCAATACCGTATTGGGAAAACCGGAAGAAAATCTCGAAAAACATCTTCAATTTGCTCATCAGGCGGCCCAAAGCGGGGCTGACCTGCTCATTTTCCCGGAACTTTCACTGACCGGCTACGTGCTGCAAGACCTGACTCCGGCGGTTGCCCACCGCCCGCGCCCCGACGACCCGCTTTTTCGTCCTCTGCTGCAGGCCTCGCAGAAGATTGATTTACTGGTCGGCTTTGTGGAAGAGGATACCCGCAACCGCTTTTTCATTGCCGCCGCCTATCTCTCTGCCGGAGAAGTGCGCCATGTGCACCGCAAGGTGTATTTACCGACCTACGGCCTGTTCGATGAGGGGCGATTCTTTGCCTGGGGGGATGCCATTCAGGCGTTTGAAACCCGTTTTGGACGCGCCGGGGTGCTGATCTGCGAAGACTTCTGGCACGCTTCGCCGCCCTACCTGCTCTGGCTGGACGGCGCCGACCTGTTCCTGTTCACCTCTGCCTCCCCAGGGCGCGGCTTGAACAGCGCGCCGATCCTCGAATCGGCCCGCTGGGTGGAACACATCAACCGCGCTTATGCCAGCCTGTTCACCGCGTTTGTTGCCCACACCAATCGGGTGGGTTACGAGGATGGCCTCAATTTTTGGGGCGGTTCAACCGTTTTTGACCCAAACGGAGACTTGATCGTTCAGGCGCCCTATTTTGAAGAAGGGCTGACGCTTGCCGAACTGGACCTCAATCAACTGCACCGGACGCGCGCCCGCCTGCCGCTGCTGCGCGACGAACGTACCGCTCTGGTTCAGCGTGAACTGAACCGCATCCTCACCAGCCGCACCTCCGGCAAGTAAGGAAAATGCCATGAAAACCGTTGACCTGACCATAAACACCGACCTGACCCGGCGCATTTTGACCGGCTTTATTCGCAGCGAAATTACCCGTATGGGCTTCTCCCGCGCCGTCATCGGCCTGTCGGGCGGAATTGACTCGGCGGTATCCTGCTTTTTGGCTGCTGAAGCCCTGGGAGGGGAGAATGTGCTGGCCGTGCGGATGCCCTACCGCACCTCCTCGGCCGATTCGCTCGAGGATGCTCAAAAGGTTATCGAAGCCGCCGGTGTGCAATCCCTGACCGTGGAAATTACGCCGATGGTCGAACCGCTCTTCCAGCGCTTTTCCGATATGGATAACATGCGGCGCGGCAACATCATGGCGCGCCAGCGCATGATCATCCTGTACGATCAGTCTGCGGCTTTTAACGGGCTGGTGGTCGGCACCGGCAACAAAACCGAAATTTTATTGGGGTACACCACTCTGTATGGCGATTCGGCCTGCGCCCTCAACCCGATTGGCGATTTGTACAAAACTCAGCTGCGCCAGCTGGCTGAGGCTTTGGGCGTACCGGAGTCGATTCGCCGCAAGGCCCCCTCGGCGGATTTATGGGCTGGTCAAACCGATGAAGGCGAATTGGGTTACACCTACGCCGAAGTGGACCGCCTGCTCTATCTGCTGGTGGATCAGCGCTATACACCGCAGGAGTGCATTGAAGCCGGATTCGAGCCTTCGTTTGTGCACCGCGTGGTGGAGCGCATGCGCCGCAACCAGTTCAAGCGCATCCTGCCGCCCATTGCCAAACTCAGCAACCGCACCATCGGCTACGACTTCCTCTACCTGCGTGATTGGGGCACTTAGTTTTTTTTGTTGCAAGAATGAGGTGTTTGGGTTTTCTTTCTTTGCAACACGCCATTTTCCACAGTCGGTTCGTTCATTGGTCAACCAAATCAGGTATAATTTCTTAAGATGACGGCTATGGACCTGGAAGAAATCCGGCAGTATGTCCCCCAGATTTACCAAATTGCTGCCAAGTTTGGGATTAGCAAGATATTCATCGTCGGTTCCGTAGCACGAGGAGATCAAACCTTACACAGCGACCTCGACTTGTTGATTGAGGTTGAGGAAGGTGTTTCATTATTCAATGTGGCTGGTTTCGCATATGAATGCGAACGGCTTATCGGTAAAAAAATTGATGTAATTCCCTTAAGTGTGATTGAAAAACAATCGGATCAAAATTTTTACAACAAAATCCGTAAAGAAGCCGTCCCCATATGAAAAGTATTCATACGCTGTTGAGGGACATGATTCGGGCAATCGAAACGATACAATCTTATCAGGTTGTTTCGTATGAAAACTTCCTGGAAGACTCCAAAACACAGGATGCAATTCTGTATAACCTGATTGTTCTGGGAGAAGCAGCCAATAAGATTCCTGAACAATTCCAGGAATCTCATCCAGAAATCCCATGGTCATCCATGATTGGCACCCGAAATATCATTGTTCATGGCTATGACCAGGTCAAGTTACCTATTGTGTGGGATATTCTTACGAAAAATCTTCCTGAATTGAAAAAAGGCCTGACTCAATTAGCCGATTATATTGAATAGAAATCGGCTGCCTCAAGCAAAATCATTCACTGCTGCAGATCAAACTGCCGTTTCGTGAAGGTGAGTCCAGCGCTCCAGGCACTTTTCCAGTTGGTGCTGCACCTGCTGGTATTCTTCTCCCAGCCGGCTGACTTCCAACGGGTCAGCCGGTGGGTTTTCCAGCAGCCGGCTGATCTCCCCCAGCCGCCGTTCCAGGCCGCTGATTTCGGCTTCCAGGGCAACAATCACCGCTTGGCGGCGCTGTTGTTGATTTTTGGATGGTTCATTCCGCGCCGCCTGCCGTTCGGTTCGGGCAGCCTTTTCCTGATTGCGGCGGGCCGCTTCGGCAGCGGCCTGCTCTGCCAGCCAGGCTTTGTACTGGCTGTAACTGCCCTCAAAGACTCGCAGGGTTCGTTCTTCGGGCAAGACCTCCCAAACCTGGGTTGCCAGTGAATCAATTAAGTAACGGTCATGCGAAACAAGCAGGATGGTACCGCCGTAATCGGCCAGCAGCGATTGCAGCGCTTCCTGAGAGGGCAGGTCAAGGTGATTGGTCGGCTCGTCCAGCAGGAGCAGGTTTGCACCCTGCAAGGCCAGCCGCGCCAGCGCCAGCCGGCCGCGTTCTCCGCCGGAGAGCATGGCAACCGTCTTGAATACATCATCACCGGTGAAGAGGAAGCGCGCCAGATAGTCGCGCGTCTGGGCCGGCAGCCAATCCGGGACAATCTCTGCAATCGCTTCCATCAGGGTGTGATCGGGGTTCAAACCCTCATGCGCCTGCGCAAAGTAACCAATCTTCAGGCCGGCGCCCAGCACAACTTCTCCGCTGAACGGCGGTGTTTGTTCCAGCAGAGTTTTGAGGAAGGTGGTCTTGCCGGCTCCATTGGGGCCGATGATGGCGGCACATTCTCCTCGCCGCAGAATCAAATCAGGGGCGTAAAAGAGCGGTCTGCCTTCATCATGATAGCCAACCGCCAGTCCGTGCGTGCGGATAACCAGATCACCGGAGCGGTTGGCTGCTTGAATGTGAAAATGCAGGCGGCGCGGCTGACGCGGCGGGGAAAGGCGGGCTTCTTCCAGCAGACGTTCCAGCCGCTTGCGGCGTCCCTGCGCCTGACGGGTATTCTGCCCGGCGATGTTGCGGCGGATAAAATCGAGCTCCTTCTCAATAAATTCCTGCTGTGCCTGATATTCTTCCAGCCGCCGCTGGTAGCGTTCCTCGCGCTGCACGAGATACGCCGAGTAGTTGCCGGGATAAATTTCCAGCGCCGGGGTCATTTCCCAAATGGTATGGACAACCTGGTCCAGAAAGTAACGGTCGTGCGAAACAATCAGCACCGCTCCTTCCCATTCGCGCAGGTAGGTTTCCAGCCATTCGACCGCTTCAATGTCCAGATGATTGGTCGGTTCATCCAGCAGCAGCAGATCGGGGTTTTCCAGCAGCAGCTTGGCCAGCACGGCGCGCGTGCGTTGACCGCCGGATAACTGTGGTAAGGGGCGCTTGAAATCCGCTTGCTTGAAACCCAATCCGTTCAGCACCTGTGCAATGCGTGTTTCAAAGGTATAACCACCGAGGTGTTCAAACTCGGCTTGCAGTTTGCCGTAGGCTTCCATGGCGGATTCGGCGGTTGCGGGGTCTGCCATGGCGGCTTCCAGTTCAGCCAGTTGGTTTTGTCTTTCCAGCAGGTCGGCAAATACGGTCAGGCATTCCTGCCAGAGGGTGCGCTGAGAATCGAGGCGGGCTTCCTGCGGCAAATAGCCGATGCGCAGGCCGCGCGCCCGCTGGACGGTTCCGCTGGAGGGTTCTTCCAGTCCCAGCAGAATGCGCAGCAAGGTGGTTTTGCCAACCCCATTGGCGCCAACCAGCCCGATGCGCGCGCGGGGTGGAATGGCAAAAGACAGGTCACTGAATAAATCCAGTGCGCCGTAGGATTTGCTCAACCCGGAAACCGTAATCAAACTCATGGCGAAAAACAGTATACCGCAGAATGGCGGGGTGTGGAGCAAGAAGAGAGAATTTTTGTGTGGCTTGCCTCCCCCAAAATCGCTAAAGTGATTTTGGGGGAGGTAGGAAGGGGTTCAGTTTGCTTTTGTCTGGGTTTTGTGCTTATTATGGATCCTCGCTCTGTGAATTCTTGAATTAATTTGTAATAATATCTATAATGAAATTGGTAATTGTCCAGGCGCAGGGGGTAGCGTACAGACAATAATCGCTTCATAACCTTTGACCTTCACCGATTTCAACGATTTGGAAAGAACGGGTGATCCTTATGAAGGTCAACCTGATCTACTTTACCCAAACAGGCAATACCCGCCGGATTGCCAGAGCGATGGCGGAGGTGTTTCGAGAGGCTGGTTGGGATACCCGCACCCTATCTCTGAAGAAAGTCACCGTTCAAGATGCAGTTGAAGCTGACCTGTTAGGGGTTGGCAGCCCATGTTTTTCAAGTCAGGCGCCTGCACCCATCAAGAATTTTTTACGAAACCTGCCGCCGCTGCCCGATAAAAAGGCTTTTGTTTTTGCAACTTCTGGAACTGCTCCGGGACGGGTGCTTTATGATTTATACACGCTGCTAAATACAAAGAATGCCGATGTGGTTGGCGGATTTCTGGCTCGCGGCATGGTTCATCATCCGGCGCCATGCCTGTACGGCAGGCTGCCTGATCGTCCAAACGACGAAGATTTTTTACAGGCCCGCCAGTTTGCCGCCGAATTGGTTCGCCACATGAACAGCGGTTTTACCGGCAAAGTAGCGGGAAGCCGCGCAGATACTTTCAAATTGAGGTACGGCTTTTACGATTTTGTGGCGCTGATCAGTTCCGATGCCGTGCTGCGTTGGTTAATGCCCAAACCAAAACTGAACCTGAAGCGATGTAACCAGTGCCGCTGGTGTGAATTTGAATGCCCGGTTCACAATATCGCCCTCGATCCTTACCCCACCGTGGGCACGGCATGTATTCGTTGTTACCGCTGTGTTAACGGATGCCCACAAAAGGCTTACAGCGTAAACTGGAAGCTGGCAAATCTGGTTGTCTATGCTTTTTACAACAAGACCTTCACCGGCTGGTTTGGAACCTGAGGCCTGCCGGCAGCACTCAAACAAAACCGGGTTTGCCGGGTGATCCATCAGCCTGCCGATCTCCTTTCCCCATTTGCACAGCACACGCTGCTTAAAGACCAGAGCGGCTTGAAAGCCGCTCTGTTTTACCAAAAAGGAGAGACCAATAAAATCTCAGGCAGGCTGGGCAGCGCCGGTCGGGCACACGTCGGCGCAGGCACCGCAGTCCTGGCACTTGGAAGCGTCAATCACATACAGGCCGTCCACTTCGGAGATTGCGCCTTCCGGGCATTCGGCTTCGCATGCGCCGCACTGAATGCAATCATCAGTAATCACATACGCCATGGCTGCTTTCCTTTCGTTCGTTTGTGAATTTAAGTACTTTCTGCGGTAAGCATAACATATCCGCCGCAGTTTGTTAGCGGTCTTTTGTCATTTAATCGGTGTAAAAATGTCATATTTAACCCCGCTGCGGAATGCAGGCTAATTCACAATTGTTCGGTTTTTCCAGGCGCAGCGAACGTGGCAATCTTATGTGTGACCCCCACCAACCTCCCCCACTATCGCTTTGGCGATATTGGGGAGGCGAAGGAGGGGGCAATTGATCTGCACGGGTGCGTGTCGCTTCGGGCTGAGGGACATTAACCGCTGCCTGTCCTTTTGAGCGAGCGCAGCGAGCGTGGCAATTTCTGGCAGGCCCCCTCCTGTGCCTCCCCCAAAATCGCTGCGCCGATTTTGGGGGAGGGGGGTGGGGGTGATTC
>NZ_JBRCOK010000113.1:0-13742 GCF_053501535.1 Bellilinea sp.
ATCCACCGCGCCAATGAAGGGCGCAGTGTGGGTGAGATGTTCAACGAGTAACCCGCTTTCCCATCCGATTTGTTCGATGAACAATGCCGGAACTTCCTGAAGTTGAAACGATTGTGCGCGCCCTGCAAAACGGCGGACGGGGCAGCCCGCCGCTGATCGGGCGCGTGCTTCAGGGAGCCGAGCTCCGCTGGCAGCGCAGTCTGGCAGCCCCACAGCCGGACGCCTTTCTCGAAAAAATCCGCCTTCAGCCGGTCAAAGCCGTTGCCCGACGCGGCAAGTTCATTCTGATCCATCTCAATCAGGCAACCCTCCTCATCCATCTGCGGATGAGCGGCGATTTGCGCCTTGAACCTGCCGCCGATGAAACCGGCAGCCCTGTGCCGCCCGCCGCTCACGACCGGGTCATTTTCCATCTTACCGACGGCTGGCGGCTGGCCTTCAACGACCCGCGCAAATTCGGGCGCGTCTGGCTGGCGGATGACCCGCAAGCCGTTCTGAACGGCCTCGGCCCAGAGCCGCTGGACGAAAGTTTGACCGCGGAGGAATTTCACCGCCGCCTGAGCCGTTTTCAACGCCAGTTAAAACCCCTGCTGCTCGACCAGTCGTTTATCGCCGGACTGGGCAACATCTACACCGATGAAGCCCTGCACCTTGCCGGCTTGCACCCGCTCACCCCTTCCCATTTGCTCAGCAGCGAAGATGCCGCCCGCCTGCTGAACGCCATTCGCACGGTATTGCAAGAGGGCATCCGCCGCAACGGCGCCAGCATTGACTGGGTTTACCGCGGGGGGAGTTTTCAAAATCACTTCCGGGCTTATGGCCGCAGCGGCCAGCCCTGCCCGGAATGTGGCACGCCGATTGCACGCCGGATTATCGGCCAACGCAGCACCCATTTTTGCCCTGCCTGTCAGCCCCTGAAGGTTGCTCCTGCTGGGGGAAATTCATCCACTTCTTGAAACTGTTGTGAAAGTGAGGCTGTCATGCTCAATCCCGGAGATCTGCTCCTTCCTGCTTTAATCTTCACTGCCGTTGGATTCATCATTGGCGCGGTGGTTGCCTATTTCTTCCTCGAGCGGGGAAAAGAACGCAGCGAAGAAGAACCTGCCGAAAAAGTTGAAGAAAAACCGGCCCCCAAACCCGCCGCCGATGAACCGTACACCGGCCTGCCGCTGGAACGCTTCAACCCGTTGGTGCGTCTTTACCGCGAAAAATCTACCGGCAAACTGGTCACGGAAATTGACCGCAAAATTTACCTGAGCCGCGAAACCGTCCCGGTGGAGCAATTGCGAATGCTGCGTGAAGCCGCCGAATCGTGGACGAACTGGCTGGGGGTTGAACCCGCAGCGCCGCCGAAAGAATCCACGCCGCCGGCCAATCCGCTGCCCGACCCAGCCGTACTGGCAGCAAGCATTCTGCCGGTGGATAAACCCCGCCCCACCTCCATCGTCGGGCAGATTGACGAAATTCTGCAGGAAATGCTGGTCGAATCGCCCTTTGCCGAACGCACCATCCGCCTGACCGAAGAGGCAAATTTAGGCGTGATCGTGTGGGTGGACCGCGAGCGCTTCAACGGTATTGAGGCCGTGCCGGATGAAGAAATTCAAAATCTCATCCGCGCTGCGGTGAAAAGGTGGGAAAAAACCAGCCACACCCTCAAACCCTAAACCTCATCCTGAGTTTTCAGCCGAACCGCGCTGGGTGAGCAGAGGACAGTCCACCGCGGCAGAAACCAGCGCGGTCACATCCGGACGGAATAAGCGCGAAAGGCTGGTGGAGCTGTAGGTTGAGCCCATACCCACCAGATCATAGCCGCCGCTGCGAATCTCATCCAGAATCTCGTGCAGAATCAGGCCATGGCGCACCACCACCCGCGCCTCTACCCCGTTCTGCTCGGCAAAATCCAACGCCTGCTTCAGGTGGCGCGCCTGCGGGGTGTCGGTCTGCAGCAGGTGTTCCCAGTGTGAATGAATTTCCTTCGCCAGCGGGTAATCCAGCATGACCGGCTCAACCACATGCAAAAAAGTCAGCCTGGCGCCGGCTGTTTTGGCCATTCGGGTGGCCAGCCGTTCCACCGGTTTGGTGTAAGGCAGCCCACCGCTGCACACAATGATGTTGTGCAACGGCCAGCAGGCATCCCGCACCCGTAAAATGGGTGAGGATAGCGAAGCCTGCAGCCGGCGGAAGCGCCCAAAGCGCACCCAGCGCCGCCAGATGGGGCGGTATTTGTCGCTGATCACCAGCATCGCTTCCGGCATCTGATTTATTTCCCGCAGCACCGCTTTCACCAGATCCCCTTCCGCCCAGCGGATTTCCACCGCAACATCCACCTCTTTCAAGGCAAGCGCGGAACGCTGAGCCTGCTCCTCCAGCAGCGAGGATGAGCCGCGCTGACGTACGCACAACAAACGAACCGGGGTGCGCAGCAGTTTTGCCAGACTCTCCCCATATTCCAGCGCCGGGAAAGACGGATGATCACTCTGTAAGGCGATTAAGAGAGGCGGTAAGTCGTTCATCGCAGCACGATAATCCCCAGAACACCGGCTACCACCAGCACGAGCGGCGGCGGCACTTTGAGAATGTAGGCAATCATGGCACCGGCAGCAATGATGACCGTAAACCAGGTGATCGTTTCGCCGGCCTCGCCGCGAAAGACATTCCACGCCACCAGTACCATCAGCGCCGCAACCGCCGGGGCAAGCCCGCGCACAAAATTGCCCACCCAGGCCTCACCGCTGATAAAGCGCAACACGCTGACAATCATCAGAATCAGGATGGTAGGCGGTAAAATCGAACCCAGCAGCGCCACCAGCGCACCCGGCAACCCGCCGGCCCGGTAGCCGACAAACATGGCCAGCTGCAGTGCATCACTGCCGGGCAGCACGCTGGAAAAGCCGACCGCCTCGACGAACTCTTTTTCGGTCATCAACTTGCCCACCGCCTCCTGATACAGCAAACCCACCGAAGCCGGCCCGGAGGTGGTAAGTAAATTGACCTTGATGAAAATCCAGAATAATTGCCATAAATTGACCATAGACAGCAAACCTCCGAAATAAAATAAGTCCGTACAGGTGGGTTAAAAATCTGCTGCGTCAGTGAATTTCAATTACAATAAGCATAATGTAGTTATTGCCGAAATACAAGGCTGGAAAATGGCAGCAAGCAGTGAAGAACGCTTGAAAATCCTCAAACTAATCGAGGAGAATAAAATCACCCCGGAGGAAGGCATCCGCCTGTTGCAGGCGCTGGAAAAGAGCAGCGCACTCGCCGAGAAGAAAGGCCCCCTGCCGCCACCCCCGCCGGGAGAAGGAATGCGGCCGCGCCCGCGCTGGCTGCGGGTGCGCATTACCGACCTGCGCAGCGGCAAAGTGCGCGTCAACATCCGCCTGCCGGTTACCGTTTTGAATACCGGCATGAAATTAGGCGCGCGCTTCTCCCCCGAAATCGGCGAAATTGAGATGGGACAGATTATGGATGCCATCCAATCCGGCGAAATTGGCCAGATTGTGGATATTTACGACGAAGAGGATCAGGAACACATCGAAGTCGGGCTGGAATGACCGCGCCTGATGAATTTTTATGAAGCCGTTTCTTCCTCAACGTGGACTTCGGGGAAGAATTGTTTGATGGTGCCTTCCACCCAGCCTTTCAGAGTAACCGGCGAAAGCGGACAGCCAAGGCAGGCTCCCCCCAAACGCACTTTGACCACCCTGCCGTCGAAACCAATGTATTCCACCTCACCACCGTGGTAGGTTTCGATGTACGCGCTCAACTGCTCAATCAAACCGCGCAATTGTTCTTCAATGCTGTATGCAGGAATTTCAGCGTCGCCCATTTTCAATCCTCCGGTAACATTCCCCATTTTTATCCAGGTTGGAAGTCAACACCCGCAGCAATTCACCTTCGGTATGCTGATGCTTTTTATGCTCGCTGGCTACTTTTGCCAAACGCCGATAAAGCACAGCCCCCGTATCCGGACATTCGTCACATACCGTCTGTAAGCGGCTGCCCTCAATCCGGTACAGGCGGCTTTCTTCCAGTGTGACCGCTGCCGAGGTATACATGTGGCGGCCCAGCACTGCTGACCAGCCAAACACCTCACCCGGCTGAATGGTTGCCACCGTCAAAGGCGGACCATCATACGGCTTGTAGCGAATTATAACCTTTCCGGAAGATAACAGATAGAGATGTGTGGCAGGATCCCCCTGTTCAAAAATGGTACGGTTCGCAGGAATCACCCGCAGCTCGAACTGGCTTGCCAGCCACTCGATTTTGGACGGGCTCAATCCCTCAAAAATGGAGAATTTGCGAAACTCTGCTGCTAACATTGAACCTATCTTAATGAAAAGGGATGGATTGTTATAGTGGCAAAAATCATGATTAGCCGGACAATCATCATCCAAAATATCCCACTTATCATCTTTGAAAGGGTGAGGTTTACCATAATAAAAGACTGCCTGCGTAATGACAGGCAGTCTTCTGATCGCGCCGACTGGATTCAGTGTTCGTGCGGTTCGAGGTTTTCCACACCCGGCAGTTTACCGCTCAACCGCTCCGGCTGGTGAATCAACACCGGCAGGTGCTGCGGGCAAATCCAGAATTCTTTGTCTTGAAAACGAATCGAGAGAAGTGGCACTTCCTGCGCGCTACGGGCGCAGTAAACACATTCGGGCTGTAAGTTGCTCATGTTCAACTCCGTTTATCGCTGAAATTTTTTTAGGCATGTTCAGCATACCACACGCTCACAGTCCGGATTTTGCGGCAGAGCAAATGCGCTGTGCCGCGTTTGCAGCAAATCATCCCATTGAATTTCTTGACCACTCAACCCGATTAGATTATCATCTAATAAATTAGACAATTATCTAATCAAACATGCCCGAAGTTCGCTTTGAAGCTGCCTCCGCATATGATTTCTTCATCAGCCTGATTGTGCTGCACAATCCGGCGGATTTTGGTCTGCGTCCCTCCTGGGCCGCCGGGGTACGCTCGCGCCTGCCGGCGGCTCAGCGCGAATTTTTCGAGCATCATCTGCCTTTTTTGGGTGTTCCACTGACCTGGCTGCACGACTTACCGCTCCCTCACAAAGATACCACCCCGGTATTGAGCGCACTGGAACAAATCCCGCCCGCCGAACGTCTGCCGCGTTTGACCCTCATTCCCGAATTGCGCCCGGAAGTGCAGATTGCCCTGCAGGAGATTGCCGCAACCGGCCGGGCTACTCCCGCCATGCGTACCCTGTTGAAAGCCGAACTGGAAGCTAAACGCCATCCCCCGCCGGCCGGTACGCTGGACTACTGGATATCAGCCTGGTCGAACCCGGCCGCCTTTGGGGAAGAATGGCTGTTTGCCCTGCGCACCTACTTCAACCTGTTCTTCAGTGAGGAAGAAGCCCGCTTGCAGCCACTGCTGGAAGACGGTGTGCAGACAGCCAGCCGCCTGCTGAATGAGCAACCCCTCCCGCAGGTCGTCGAAACCCTCACCCGCGGGGTGAGCATCGCAGAAATCCAGCAGGTCAGCCAGTTGACCCTGATTCCCTCCTACTGGAGTACACCCTTCATTTTCTTCCAGCGGCTGGCAGGGCAGCGCGCCCTGCTGGTGTTCGGCTGCCGTCCAGCGCACCTCTCGCTGGCGGGCGGCGGCGCCGTACCGCTGACTTTGGTGGACACTTTCAAAGCCCTGGGTGACCCGACCCGTCTGCGCATTTTGCGCTTTCTGGCTCAGCAGCCGCTGACCCCCGCCGCCCTGGCCGAGCGCCTGCGCCTGCGCGCCCCAACAGTCATTCATCACCTCAACGCCCTGCGGCGCGCCGGTTTAGTTCACATTCGGCTGGACGCCGACGGCGAACGGCGCTACGACCTGCGCCGCGAAGGACTGAACGAAACCCTGACCGCCCTGCATCGTTTTCTGGATTCCACCGAAGAACCCTGAACTTCTGCCCTGTATGGAGAAAAAGCCGTTGAAACCTGAGCGTTCGTTTTCCCGCTTTTCACGTGTGTTGGCCAATTACTTTGACCGGGTGAGCGCTTTCCAGCCTAACGCCCGCCTGTACCTGACCAGTGTCATTCTCACCGGCGCGGCCATGGGCGTTTACCGCCTGCTGTTCAATTTTTACGTCCTCTCGCTGGGTTACGATGAAGCCCTGCTCGGCACGCTCATCACCACCTCCAGCCTGACCGCCCTGCTCTCCGCCCTGCCGATGGGCTATCTGGTGGACAACATCGGTCACAAGACCGCCCTGATCGTCGGCACGGCCGTGCTGGGGCTGGCGGTGGGTGGCATGGTGCTGTTCCCCTCCGCATTGACCTTCGTCCTGATGAACATCGTGCTCGGCCTGGCACAGAGCCTGACCGGTGTGACCATGGGGCCATTCCTGATGGAAAACAGCGGCGAAAAGGAACGCACCTACCTGTTCAGTTTCACCTCCGGGCTGCAAATGGCTTCGGCTTTCTTCGGGAACTGGATCGGCGGTTACCTGCCAACCTGGATCAGCACGCTACAGGGCAGCACCCCCACCAGCCCCTCGGCATACGGCGGAGCGCTGGCTGCCATTGCCATTGCCGGTTCGGTCGGCATTTTACCCCTGCTGTTTCTCCGTCCGGTCAAAATCGCCCGTGACAAACGCTCGGTGTTCGCACCGCTGGCTTATTTTGGGCAAAACTCGCGCCTGCTGGGCAAACTCATTCTGCCCATGCTGGTTACTTCGCTGGGCGCCGGGCTGATCATGCCGTTCATGAACGTCTTTTTCCGCAATGTGCATCACCAGCCCGACCCGGTCATTGGGGCCATGTTCGCCTGGGGTTCGCTGGCCATGGGCATCGGCCTGTTAATTGCCCCACCGCTGGCAGACCGCTTTGGCAAAATTCAACTGGTGGTCATCACCCAGGCGCTTTCCATTCCGTTTCTGATTCTGCTGGGCTTTGCGCCGTGGTTTGCGGTCAGCGCCGCGGCCTACTACATCCGCCTGACGCTGATGAACATGAGCCTGCCGGTGTATCAGACCTTTGTGATGGAAAAGGTCGAACCCTCGGCGCGGGCTACCGTTGCCAGTCTGGTCAGCATGGCCAACAATGTGGGCTGGGCATTTTCTCCGCAAATCAGCGGCTGGATACAGGTCAATTACGGTTTTCAGCCGGCTTTTGCCGCCACCCTGGTACTGTACATCCTTTCCATTTACCTTTACTGGCGTTTCTTCTGGTACCCGCTCGGCAAAGAGCAAGTCGTTGCGCCTTTGCCTGCAACCTTAAAGCCGCAATAGCATCTATATAAGGGTAAAACCTTACGAATGGAGAAAAATCACACATGGAAATGGTTGTTTACTTCCCCGGCGGAGCCCGTGTTGATGCTCAGTTTGGCCCTTATACCGTCCGTACCGACCAGCCCCCCATGGGCGGCGGTGAAGGCTCTGCCCCCACTCCCTTTGCCGTTTTTCTGGCCTCTTTAGCCACCTGCGCCGGCATTTACGTGCTGGGATTCTGCCGCCAGCGCGGGCTGCCCACCGAGGGCATCCGCATTATTCAACGCGACCGGCGCAATCCGCTGACCGGCATGGTCGAAGAAATCGAAATGGAGATTCAGGTGCCGCCCGAATTTCCACAAAAATACTACGATGCGCTGGTGCGCTCCGCCGAACAGTGCGCGGTCAAGAAGCACATGGAACAGCCGCCGCGCTTTACCATTCAAACCAAAGTGACCGCCTGAGGTTCACCCGCCTGCCACAGGCGGAAAAAAGTCGAGCACATCCCCGTCTTGCAGAGGGGTATCCCAACCCTGCGGCAGGGTGTCCACATCTTTCCCGTTGACGAATCCATGCACATGGGCATGGATTTCGTTTTGTGCATTCAACCAGTGCAGGCGCAAATCCGGCAGGCGCGCGACAATTTCATCTACCGCCTGCCGAACCGTGCTTCCATCCGCCAGATCCAGCTGCAGGCTGCGTGCCCTGGCAATCAATCGAAAGGTGGCGTACAGGTTAACGCGGATCATGTGCCTGCCTTCAATTATGCCAGATTTTCAGGCCATCAGCGGCACAACCAGCGGGTATTTTCCGTTGGGACTGCGCATCACCTCCAGCGGAATGCCAAACGCCTCACTGAGCAGCTGCGGACGCAGCACCTCCGCCGAGGTTCCATACGCCTGCACACAACCATCCACCAGCAGCAGCACGCGGTCGGCGTAACGCGCTACCAGATTCAGGTCATGCAGCACGACCAGCGCCGCCGGTTGATGCGCTTTACCGTTTCCATTGCCGGCAATGGGCTGGCGCACCACCTCCACCATTTGGTTGAGCAGCCCAATCTGATACTGCAAATCCAGATGTGTGGTCGGCTCATCCAGCAGCATTACCGGGGTTGCCTGCACCATGGCGCGCGCCAGCAGCAACCGCTGCAGCTCCCCGCCGGAAAGCTCTCCCACCAGCCGATGCGCCAGATGCTGCGTATCGGTGCGGCGCATGGCTTCCCAAATCAATTCTTCATCGGCCGGTGAAAGCTGCCCCAGCCAGTTCAGATAAGGGGTGCGCCCCAGCGAAACCACCTGCCAGGCAGTGAAGCCTGCCGGCAGGCTGCGCGCCTGCGGCACCACGGCAATCAGGCGGGCGCGTTCCTGCACCGAAAGCGCGCACAGGTCGCGTCCATCATAGCGGATTGAGCCACACTCCGGCGGCAGAATGCCGCTCAGCGCGCGCACCAGCGTGGACTTACCGGCCCCGTTTGGGCCGATCACCGCCAGAATCTCACCATCCGCCAGCCGGAAACTGACATCTTTCAAAACCGGCTTTGCTCCGTAACGAACAGTCAAATGCAAAACTTCGAGCATGGTCAACTCCAGTAGGGAAGGCTGCGGGAACGCCGCAAAATCCACAAAAAGAAGGGCGTGCCGGTCAGAGCGGTGATGATGCCGACCGGTAGTTCCTGCGGGGTCATCACAATGCGCGCCAGCACGTCTGCCAGCAGCAAAAAGGCAGCCCCGCCCAACAGCGAGAGCGGCAGCAGCCGGCGGTAGTCCCCGCCAACCAGTAGCCGCAACAGGTGCGGGACAATCAACCCGACAAAGCCGATAATGCCGGTAAAAGAAACCGCTGCAGCCGTAGCCAGAGATGAAACGCCGATGATGATCCAGCGGGTGGTTTCCACCGGCAGCCCCAGCTGCTGAGCCTGTTCATCGCCAAACTGCATCACATTCAGGGCGTGTCCCATGGTCATCAAAATTCCCAGCCCAATCAGCCAGTAGGGTAATACGGCCAGCACCGGCTGCCAGCCGCCCATGGATGAGCCGCCCATTAACCACGCAATTGCCCGGCGCAGTTCGCCAGTTGAGCGGAGCAGTAAAAAAGAAGTCAGCGCACCGGCAAAGGAGTTTACCGCCACCCCCGCCAGCAGAAGATTGGTCACCGGCAGTGAGCGTCCAACCCGCGCCAGGCTGACCACCATCAAAACGGTGAGCACCGCGCCGCTGAACGAAGCCAGCGGTACCGCCAGCAGACCGGCCACATCGTAGCCCCAGCGCAGGCTGAGCACGATCACCGCCCCAAGGCCGGCGCCGGAGGCCACCCCAATCAGATAAGGATCGGCCAGCGGATTGCGGAACAGGCCCTGATAGGCCGCCCCGCTGACGGCGAGCGCCGAACCGGTCAGCGCCACCAGCGCGGTGCGCGGCAGCCGCAGCGAGAAGAGAATGGTATCCGCAACGCGCAGGTCAGCACCGATTTCGCCGCCGCTCAGACGGGCTGCCACCACCCGCGCCATATCCACCAGCGAAAGGGACACACTGCCCACCAGCATGCTCAACAGCAGGGCTGCCAGCAAAGCGGCCAAAGCGATCCAGATTGGGTGAACAGTGCGTCCCTTCATGCCATTCTCATCAGGGCAGGGTCACACCGTGCAGCAGGCGCGCCAGTTCTTCCAGCCCGTCCACCAGCCGCGGGCCGGGACGGCTGGCCAGATCATCGTTGAACGGCAGGACGCGCCCTTCTTTGACCGCCGTCAATTCACCCCAGCCGGGGCGGGCAGCCACCTGCTCGGGGGTGACGCCAAAATTGGCATCCCCCAGCAGGATGAAGTCGGGGTCGGCTGCCAGCAGGGCTTCAATGCTCATCTGCCCGTACTGGCTGTCCATTGCCCGGCCAACGTTTTCGGCTTTGGCCATCTCCAGCAGGGTATCAATGAAGGTACCGCTGCCGGTCGTCCACGGTTTGGAAGGATCTGTCCCGTCAATTTCGTAAAAGACGGTCGGCCGTTCCTCGATATTCGCCAGTTTTTGCTGGACGACCGCCACCCGCAGACTCAATTGAGTCACCAGCGCTTCGGCCTCGGCTTTGTGGCCGGTCAGCTCACCGACGGTGATCAGCATGGGGTACATTTCCTCCATGGCGAGGGGATTTTTCAGGTAATAGACGGTCAAACCGGCATCTTCGAGCGATTTGACCAGTTCCGGCGGGTGAATTTCGGCCAGCAGCACCAGATCCGGGTTGAGGGCGACGATTTGCTCGATCGAGAAGCCCATAAAATCACCCAACCCCGGCAATTCCAGGGCTTCGGGCGGGTAGTTGCTGAAATTATCGCGCCCAACCACCTGACTGCCGGCGCCCACGGCGAACAGAATTTCGGTGTTGGATGGCGCCAGCGAAACCACGCGTTGCGCCGGCTGCGCCAGGGTAACGGTACGTCCCAGTCCATCGGTCATGACAATCGGGCTGGCGGTAGGCGTGGCAGCCGGGGTAGCTGCCGACGTGCAGGCACTCACCAGAAGCGCCAGCAGCAAGAGAACACTGAGCAAAACGCTTTGACGTTTCATTTTTAGGAGCCTTTCAAATTGAATGGGTTTGTGGGTTTGGATACGACGTGCCGGCTGAGCCAGCAGGTTTGGGGTAATCAGGCAAATCCTTGTTGTGGCGGCGCTGGCTCACACAATGAAATCTCCCTGCCGGTTGCGGGCAGGGAGGGGAGAGATCGGAGTTTGCGGTGTTGCCAGTCCAATGTTCCCCACCTCCTTTCCGCGAGAGTGTGGTGAACGCCTGCTGGGCGGGCGGCCTGGCTTATTCGGCTGATTTTGCCGAAATCACAGTTGCGCGACAGCACCGGACTTACACCGGTTTCGCCTTTGAGCCTTTCCATCCGGGGAGTGAGGCACCCGACAGGCACTCATTCAATTGTAATTAGATTGTACGGGTTTCCTGTTGCGGTGTCAAGCAAACAGGATTATGATCAAAAAAATCTCTTACAACCGAGGATGGGCAGTCATCGTGATCCTATAGTAGTATACTAGATATAAAGTATGTATTGGAGATATAGAGCTATGCAGATTGAAGAAAGAGTAGTTATTGATGAAACAAAAGTTGATAAAGCAGAAATAAACCAACTCGATAAAAGTTTACAACTATATTTCAATGACAAGATGATAATTGAGCCAAGAATAACTCGCTCATTAGTGAGTTTTCAAGCCAACAAAAATCGTCCTGTATACCGCTGGTATAGGTTTAAGGAGGCATTTTCAGCATCTTTAGTTGAATATTTGCTTGATAAATATAAAATTCAAAAAGGGATATTACTTGACCCGTTTGCAGGAAGTGGAACAGCATTATTCGCTGCCAGTGCTAACGGAATAAATGCGGTTGGCATTGAGCTACTGCCCATTGGACAACAAATCATCACAACAAAAAGAATTCTTGAATCTGAATTTAGGCCTAGTGATTTTAAGGTTTTACAAAATTGGACAAAATACCATCCATGGGAGAGATTTGAGACCAAACTTAAACTTCCCGAGCTAAGAATTACTAAAGGTGCATATCCTGAGGCGACAAAGGAAGCAATTCAAAAGTATTTAACAGCATGTGAACAAGAAAACGAACGGGTTAAAGCTGTATTACATTTTGCTCTGTTTTGCATTTTAGAGTCGATTAGTTACACACGTAAAGATGGTCAATATCTTAGATGGGACTACAGGTCAGGACGTAAACAGGGGAAAAAGACATTCAATAAAGGTGAGATATTAAGTTTTAAAGAGGCAATTTCAGATAAAATTCAGGAAATAATTACAGATCTCTCTCCTGCTAGTCAATCCACTTTGTTCCCAGCTACAAAAAAGCAAGGCGAGATATTTTTATACAATGGTTCATCTCTCGAACTATTACCACGAATGTCAAAGGAGTCCTTTGACGCTATTATTACTTCGCCACCATATTGCAATCGCTATGATTACACTAGAACGTATGCTTTAGAATTAGCATTACTAAATATTGACGAGAAAAGTTTAGTTAAGCTTCGTCAAGCAATGTTAAGTTGTACAGTCGAAAATCGTGAAAAAGATTTATTGGCGATCAATCCTCTCTGGACAGAAGCGATTGCTGCTACAGACGAACAAGAGCTTTTACAATCTATCTTGAGGTACTTATCCAAACAAAAGGCTCTAGGAAAATTAAATAATAATGGAATCCCTCGAATGGTTCGAGGATATTTCTATGAAATGGCATGTATTATTGCCGAAAGTGCGAGAGTTTTACGCCCTAACGCACCTTTGATTATGGTTAATGACAATGTACGGTATGCAGGAGTAAGTATTTCCGTTGACTTGATTCTTTCTAGTATTGCCGAAAAATTAGGTTTTATCGTTGAGAGTATCTTTGTTTTACAAAAAGACAAGGGAAACAGCAGTCAACAAATGGGTGAACATGGACGAGAGTCCTTAAGGAAATGCGTTTATGTCTGGAGAAAGCGATGAAGGCATATCAAAACCACCTAAGTTCTAGCAACGATTTAGTAACTACCTATGAAGCAACTCGTGCAGGTTTTGTATCACTTGCCTTAGAAAAGAACCGAAAGGCTACTCCTTACGTAGGCGAAGCTCGAGCCCTTCAAACAGCTGCATCTTTTGCCAAAAAGCCCGAGGATCTGTTGAAAATAGAAGATATTGAATCAGGTCTCTTAACAGCGGCAGGTATATCAGATAAAGCACTTAAACATCTGTCACCTGATGATAAAAACGAAGCCATCAATGGACTCATCAAAAATTTTCTAGTACCAGCAGGGGAAAAATTTGTTGAAGAGCTGGTCTTCCGATTTTTGTTGATTCGTGGAGACACTTTGGGCGGCTCTATGAGAAATATTGGAGGTGTTTTAGCACAAAGAAAATTGACTAGAGCAATGATATCAACCTTAAGGATTGCAGGAAAAGGTTATAAATGGCAACATGCCAACAGTCGAAAATGGCTGGACACGACAGAAGATGACGCCGATATTGAGTTATCTTTGCGAGGGTTAAGCTGGGAGAATGCAAATGGGAATCGAACTTTGATCTATAATTTAATCGTCCCATTACTTAAGAATAATGTAGATCTTTGCTTATTCAATTTATTACCTAACGAATTAGAAAAGAGTAAGTATAAAATTCCTGAATCCTATATTGCATTGGGAGAACTCAAAGGCGGAATTGACCCTGCGGGAGCAGATGAACACTGGAAAACCGCCCGAACAGCATTGGAACGAATTCGAGAAGCATTTTCAAAAAGAGGGATATCACCGTACACCTTCTTTATTGGGGCAGCAATCGAAAAGAAAATGTCAGATGAGATTTGGGAACAGTTAGAGTCTGGAATATTAAGTAATGCAGCAAACCTAACCAACGAGACCCAATTAATGTCCATTTCTCGTTGGTTGTGTAATCTTTAAGCCTCAGAAAGACCTCTCCGAAACGCATGGTTTATCATTTTGCCACTTGCCGACATAAAAATTGGGTCTTCTCCTCTTCCCTCA
>NZ_JBRCOK010000114.1:0-22700 GCF_053501535.1 Bellilinea sp.
TAAATCACAATTGGATCACGCCCGGATAGCCGCGCGGCTTCTAAAACATTGAAAGTTCCCATAGCATTAATCTCAAAATCATTGCGCGGATCAACCACCGATGTTGTCACCGCAACCTGCCCGGCCAGATGCACAATCACATCCGCCTCGCTGGCTGCCTCTTGAATGGAATGCGCATCGCGGACATCTGCCTGAATGAGCCGAAATGAGTTTTCGCCGTATGTACTTTTCAGCCAGTCCAAATTACGTACAGCGCCGGCCCGGGATAGATTATCATAAATGATCACTCCTTCGCCGCGTTGAAGAAGTCTGGCAACATAATTTGAGCCAATAAAGCCCGCCCCGCCGGTAATTAAATAGTTTCTCGGCATAGAAGTTCCTCCTTCATCTTCAGGATGATGTTGGATTGATGACTTTGGCTTGAATATCCCTCAAGAATGTACCCACCGATTTTCCTTGTCTGACCAGTGCAGTAATGCCCAAAATACCGGTAACAACAAATTGTATAAAATGCAGCGTGATAGCGTATGCCAGCGCCGCAGTTTGATCCACTCCCAAAATGGTCAAGGCCCCAACAATCGAAGCCTCAAAGGTGCCCAGCGCTGCCGGCGCAGAGGGTATGGCAATTCCCATTGCAAGAACCGCATCGGTGAACATTCCCCACCAAAATGGAGCCTGAGGATTGATTGGCAAAAGAAAAACATAATAAGTGGAAACCGCAACCCCCCACGAAGCCCCAATCCATATCAGGCTGAGAATAAACTGGCGTGGATCAGAAAGGGTTGACAATCCCTGCATTAGAGCGCTCAATTGCGGAACCACCACCCTGCGAACGAAACCCCACTTTGAACCGATCTTCTCTACAAGGCTAATGACCCATCGCTGATTACGGGACATGACAAATAACAAAATAAGCCCGGCGATGACCAGCACCAGCGTTAGGAGAGCAACCGAACGCGCCCATGCCATGCCCAATGCCAGCGGCAGGGTTGCCAGTAACAAACCAGCCGCAATGGCAAGATCAAAGGCTCGTTCGATGATGATGCTGGAAAGCACCCGCGCCGGAGATAATTTGGCAGCCTGCCCCAGCAGCAAAGCCCTGCCAAACTCACCCGCCCGGAAGGGGAACAAATTATTCAACAAATAACCCTGATTGATCGCCCAAAAAGTCTGGCTGACCGAGGCATGATTTCCCAAAATCACCCGCCATGCCACTGCCCGAACAACCAAAAACAGAATGGTTAGCAATACTGCTGCCAGAATAAACCCCAAAGGTATTCTGGCAATTGCCGGCCCTAATTCCTCCCACTGAGCCAGCCTGAAAACCACAAACAACGCAATCAAACTGATGATAACACCGGGCAACCAGCGACCGATGTTACCGGATCTTTTGCTGGATTGGTTACTCAATCTTCCTCCAAGCGAAGAATTGCCATGAACGCTTCTTGAGGAATTTCCACATTCCCCACCATTTTCATTCGTCTTTTACCGCGTTTTTGTTTTTCAAGCAATTTCTTCTTCCGGGTAATATCACCGCCGTAACATTTTGCCAATACATCCTTCCGCAAGGCTTTGACATTTGCACGGGAGATAATCCGTCCATTTGCAGAGGCTTGAATGGCAACATCAAACAGTTGGCGGGGGATCAGTTCTTTCAACTTGCTGACCAGCGCCTGCCCTTTGTGGTAGGCATTGTCACGATGTACAATGGTAGCCAAAGCATCAACCGGTTCACCTCCCACCAGCACTTCCAGTTTGGTCAGGTTGCCGGGTCGGTAATCGGCAAAGTGATAATCCATCGAAGCATAACCGCGTGTCCGCGACTTGAGCTCGTCAAAGAAATCTACAATCAATTCGGATAAGGGAATCTCGAAACTCAATTGCACTCGCGTTGGAGCAGGATATTCCTGCTCCTTAAAGATCCCGCGCCTTTTCTTTACCAGCTCCATCACTGTGCCGTAGTAATCCACCGGGGTGATAATTTGTAATATCATCCATGGTTCACGGATTTCAGCAATTTGAGATTCATCCGGCAATTGCGCTGGGGAGTCGATGCGAATCACTTCCCCGCTATTCAGTACGATTTCATACTCAACCGAGGGCGCTGTAACCACGATGTCCAAATCATATTCGCGTTCCAGCCGCTCCTGGATGATTTCCATGTGAAATAGGCCCAAAAAACCACACCGAAAACCAAAATTCAGAGCCTGAGATTTTTCGGGTTCGAAAACCAGCGAGGCATCATTTAATTGTAGTTTTTCCAATGCCTCTTTTAAATCTTCGTAATCTTCCCCTTCCACCGGGTAAATACCGGCAAAGACCATGGGTTTGGGATGTCGGAATCCGGGTAATGGTTTGTCTGCCGGGCGCACTGTACTGGTAATGGTATCCCCTACCCGGCACTCCGATACCGTCTTCAATCCGGTGGCAATATAGCCGACATCTCCGGCCTGCAAGTCCTTGACCGGTCTCATATCCGGAGCAAATACCCCAATCTCAACCGGCCGAATATCCACATTCGTGGACATCATTCGCAACATATCCGTTGAGTTGATCTTCCCGTGCATCACCCGCACGTAGGCCACCACCCCTTTGTAAGAGTCATAGTGCGAATCGAAGATGAGGGCCTGCAACGGCGCATCCACCTCTCCTTTTGGTGGTGGAACTTCCTTTACCACCATTTCGAGCACCTGATCTACATTGATACCTTCTTTTGCGGATATTCTCAAAATTTTTTCGGGTTCAATGCCAAGCAGGTTATGGATATCTTCTGCAACCTCATCAACCCGCGCAGATGGCAAATCAATTTTGTTGATTACCGGCACAATCACCAGGTCAGCATCCAGTGCAAGGTACAAATTAGCCAGTGTCTGGGCTTCGATGCCCTGGGTCGCATCCACAACCAGCAAAGCGCCTTCACAAGCCATCAAAGCACGGCTGACCTCATAACTGAAATCCACATGCCCGGGTGTATCAATGAGGTTGAGTTCGTAAGAATCTCCATTTTGAGCCTGATAGATCATCCTCACCGCCGAGGCTTTGATGGTCACCCCCTTCTCACGCTCAAGATCCATCGAATCCAGCACTTGTTCCATCATTTCACGGTCAGAGATCGTGCCGGTCAATTGCAGCATCCGATCCGCCAGAGTGGATTTTCCGTGATCAATATGAGCAATAATGCAAAAATTGCGAATGCGGTCTTTTTCCATAATCGAGGTTAGTATACCCTAATTACCCCCAAAGTAACAGAGCGCACCCTCACGGTGCGCCCTGTTCAAAGCCGGTTCGGTTTGCTTATCAGGCAATCGAAAACAGTCGCATCCGCACCTCATCAGATCGCTCAATGGCAATTCCCCTCTTGCGGACGTTCTCTCCAAGTGTCATAATCGCCTGCGACAATTCTGCGCTCTTATTGACCCGTAAAACAGGTTGCCCCAGCGCATCCGATTTTTGAGTTAATTCCGGATCATCCGGCAAAGTTACGGTTACGGCATGTTTTAGCCGCTCGCTTATTTTTTCTACGGTAATCGGGTTGTCAGAATTGAAGCGATTGACAACCATGGCAACTCTATCACGCGACATTCCAAAGGCATCCCATAAATCCAGGAACAAACGGGTATTTCGGATGGCATTAATCTGCTGAGAAGTTACCAGCACCACCACTTCCGCCGCATCCAGCGCGGCTAATACCGGGTCCGAAATGAATGAGTCGGTATTCACTACAATGTAATCATAGTAACGGCGCAAGAATTCAAGTATTCGGGTGAAATTCTCACCGCTGATTTTTTCAGCAAATTCAGGACGGGGCGGAGCCGGTAATATATACAGCCCGGTGGCCCGATTCAGGAGCATGACACTTTCAACCAGTTGCAAATCCAGATCGTAAAGGCGGGGTACCAGGTCCAGCACCGACAATTGCCCCAGTTCATTGAAGAACAAATGGACATCACCAAATTGCATACTTCCGTCCACCAGCACAACTCGGGCTTCATGGTCAATATCCATCAATGCCAGGGCAAGATTGGCTGCAATCGTTGTCGTTCCCACCCCTCCTTTGGGACTGTACACCGTTATCACCTGACCATTTGCGCCTTTGCCACCCATCGGGGCTGGTGCTGTTCCGCCTGGCCCAAGTGCTGGGGCGCTGCTCTTCTGTCGTTCAGAACGAGCCAGCGCAGCTGCACGGTGTAATACATCTGACAATTCTTTGATGGATACCTCATGGGTGATAAAGTCACAGGCACCCGTGCGGATGGCCTGCAAGACAATATCGGTATAATTATCCTGTGAAATCAGCACCACCTGGGTATGGGGGAATTCTTTACGAATAATTTCCGTCAGGTTGATGCCGTTCATGTCCGGCAGGTTGTACTCTATAAGCGCCACTTCCGGCTTCAAATCGCGAATTACTTCAATGGCTTCCTGCGCAGACATGCATGAATTGACCAATTCAATATCATCAATCAAGCCAATTGTTTTTTGCAAGTGTTTGATCATTTGTGGGATATTTTCAACCAGTATGACCGATATTGCACCCAGATCACTGTGCATACCCACCTCCCGATGGCCGGTTCCGTTATTTTTACTGTCATCTAAAAATTGGTTCATTGTGCACCCCCGTCAGGTTCCTTTTCATTATACAAACAATGATAGCAGAAAACAACGTAAAAGATTCAAGATTTAAGAAAATTATAAACAATTTTTGCAATTAAAGTAATTATAATGATTAATGTGTTTCAGGAGCAAAAATCAAGGGATTGATTTAGAGGAAATTTGTGTATAATGAATAAGGGGGACTCAATATGAACACCCTCCACAGTCAAGAATCATCTGATTATCCCAAATCAGAGCGTGAGCAATTACAGAGGGCAGCCGTGAACGATTCATCTTCTTTAGAAACCGATCATCCTGATGTTGAGATCGAGCCTGTTGACTCATCTTTTACCGAAACCAAAAAGCCGGAAATAGAGGCAGCCACAGTTGTTGAGCAGAAGACCTCAACGGAAGAGGTCGTTCCCGCTGAAGAATCAACTCCGGAACTTCCACCCGCCAAACAAAACT
Source organism: Bellilinea sp. (assembly GCF_053501535.1). Classification (NCBI taxonomy): domain Bacteria; kingdom Bacillati; phylum Chloroflexota; class Anaerolineae; order Anaerolineales; family Anaerolineaceae; genus Bellilinea; species Bellilinea sp. The sequence goes on from NZ_JBRCOK010000114.1 coordinate 5,062, forward strand.
GGCTTAGCCGACGGATTCAGGTAGTAACCGATACGATTGAAGAGTGGAAATTCCTTCGCCGGGAGATTCGAGCATTCCCTGCTCGCACAAAAATACGGATGAAGGAGATCGAAAATCACTTTATGGTTTATCGGTTGACTTTTGCCAACCTGACCTACAAGGCTCCTCGCATTGAGGAAGAAATCCAGGAGGTTTATAACAAAATCATCAGCCAGATGCCCCTCCTGGAAGAACGCACTAGAAAGCGCTCTCTTCTCTTCCGCAACTTGCAAACTTTAAGGGAATTGCATCAAGAATGGCTCAAAGTTGCGGAGCAGCAAGATCACTTGATTGCCCTTTTACAAAAAGCCCCCAAAGGCATGGATTTTTACAATCGCATGCAGATTATTCGCGAGCAGCGCAGACAGGAAGAGCTACGCCAGAAAGAAAATCAAGAGCGCATTGAAGCCGCTTACGAATCCCTCAAAAAGGCATTGAGTTATGTGGAGCATCAGTGCAAGGACGATGAACCCATTGTTTATGGAAATGAGGTTCTCACCCTTGAGGATGCCCAAAAGGTGTGGAATGAGCACATCACCGAAATTCTCACCATGAAGGATTTGAAAAATGCCAGCGTGGAAACCGTCCTTGCACGAATCCGCTCATTGGAAGAGACCATTCGTGAGTACCCCAGCCTATCCAAGCAAATTCAGAGAGTGGGGGAGCGCTTTTCCCGCCTGATCGCTTTGCATGACTTGCTTTCCTCCTATGGAAAGAGAATCATCCCGCAGGCGGAAATTTCGCGGTCTTCTACCATAATGTTTGAGCAAATTCCTGCTCTCTGGTCAACCGGTCAATACCACAATCTTAAAGTTCTACTGGAACGGGTAGAAAATTTCCTGAATTTCTACGAAAATACAGTTGAACTTGAGGTCGCCATAGGCGAACGCCGCCGCTCCGGTTTTACACAGGGTTTGGCCCCCTCCATTATTCCGGGGGTGGGTGGTTTATCTCCGTTGATTGGACTTGCACGTGTATTGGTTGCTGCCATTGATCAGCGCGACCGCTACATGATTGGCCATTCTGAAAAAGTTGCCCGCCTTGCGGTAGAAACCGGTAAAAAACTGGCCTGGTCAAGTGGCGATCTTGAATTTCTTGAAATTGCTGCCTTGCTCCATGACATTGGAAAAATCTCCATCCCCGAAACCATTCTGACCAAAGTCAAACCCCTGACTTCGCAAGAATGGAAGATGATTCAGATGCACCCATATTACGGGGCTCAAATTGTCAAACAAATGAATGTCTTCAACCGAATTGTGCCATGGATCTACCACCATCAGGAGCATTGGGACGGCACTGGTTACCCCGATCAGCTGAAAAAAGAGGATATCCCTCTGGCCAGTTCCATCATCGCTGTCGCTGAAGCCTTCACTGTGATGACCGCAGAACTTCCTTACCGAACTGCAGTAAACACCGAAGAAGCGCTCGAAAACATTAAAGAATCTGCCGGAAAACAATTTGCCCCCGAAGTTGTTGAAGCATTTGTGGAAGGCGTGGTAGAATCAACCCAAGAGAAGTCTAACAATCCTCAAAAATAAGTCCCTGATCCCCTATGACCAAAATTCAGCCTTTCATTCATTACGCACCCGAAACTTGTGCTTTTTGTAATGGCAATGGGAGTGGTCGCTGCCGAGATGGCAATATCTACGAATTATGCCCGGTATGCAACGGAATCGGTACTGTTCTGGTGGCACAGGAACCCAAAAAGTGCGCCTTCTGTTCCGGTGGCGGCGGCGGATTATGCAAGGACGGTTATGTGTATGACCGCTGTCCGGTGTGCAAGGGTTCCGGTTGGGCTTATGTATACGAGGAAGAAACTGAATAGCCTGAATCTTCTAATTCGCGGGGGTAAGAACCAACATGAGATTCTTCAAACCGGTCTTTGCAGCAGTTTTTGTTGGTGTAATTTTGTTTTTGGTATCCAACATTATTCCCCTCAAAAACCAGCTCGACCAGATTCAAAAGAGTCCAACTTCGGCTATTGCTGATCTCCCCCTTCCCCTTCTTCGCAAAACAGAACAACCTCCATCCATCAATTCGGCATCTTTAATGAACGCCGAATCAAATATTGCAAATCAACTACCCCAAAATCAAACCAATCCCACCTTCACACCCACGGCAACGCTGGTAGCCTTTACCCCTACACCGACCTCCTCATCATTTGAAGAATTCGAACCACGCCCTCCAGCGGACATTGTAACCTGTGCCGAAATCTGGTCTGTTCCGGAGATTCCCCTCAACTTACCACTGGTGCTGGAATACCCCCGCAGTGTGGAAGAATTGTACACCGAATACAATTACTACTATCTGGCTGCCATGTTAATCCAGAACAAGGTGGTTGATGCCAGCCAATGCCCTTACAATGGATTGCAATCTGCTACGACTGCAAATCAATGTGGGGTGGAAGTTGCCCGGCCGGTGATCATCGAATGGCAAAACCAATATGATTCAAAGATTTTTGAAACCGGCGTCAAATATGGGGTACCGGCACGCCTGTTGAAAAAGATTTTTGCAATCGAAAGTCAGTTTTGGCCAGCAATCTATATTGATATTCTGGAAAGCGGATTTGGACAACTCAATGATACCGGCGCAGATGCACTTTTACTGTACAGTCCGTATTTTTATGCCCAATTCTGTCCGCTCATCCTTCATCCCAGAACATGTGAGCAGGGTTACCTGGGCATTCCTGAATCGGGGCGCGCCTTGTTGCGGGGTGCGCTGGTTCGTCAGGTGAATGCCACCTGTGCAGATTGCCCTCAAGGGGTTAACCGTCAGCGTGCGCTGAGTAGCATACCCATCTTTGCCGAAGTAGTCAAAGCCAATTGCAGTCAAATCAATCAAATTGTCCGCAATACTACCAGTAAAAAATCCGGTGAAGTTGCCAGTTATGTGGATTTATGGAAATTCACCATGGCAAACTACAATGCCGGCCCCGGCTGTACAGCTCGGGCAATTGAAAGTGCATGGAAAGAAGAAGGAGAATTAACCTGGAACATTGTATCCAGTTATTTCACTTCTAAAGAATGCCAGAGTGCGCCTTTCTATGTTTCCGATATTTTCAAAGACTGAATCGGCTGATTGGTCATTTCCTCAATAAGTGATATCGGATTGGACAATCCCTGACCTTGCAGTGACAACCAAATCAAGAATTCAATATTGCCTTTTGGGCCGGTAAGGGGAGAACGCATCAGCCCGCGAATGACCCATCCCTCGCGCTGGCAAAAATCAACGATCTCGCTTAAAACCTGCCGATGTACCTGCGAATCACGAATAACGCCCTCTCCACGAGCGGCTTCCTCTTGACCGGCTTCAAATTGGGGTTTGATTAATGCAACCACCTCACCGTCATCGTCGCTTAACCAATGCCGGACAACCGGTAGAAGGATTTTCAAAGAGATGAAGGATGCGTCTATCGTCACAAAATCAATTTTTTCATCAAATCCCTTCAGATACCGCGCGTTGGTTCTTTCCATTACAACCACACGCTCATCACGCCGCAGCTTCCAGTGCAAAACGCCATATCCTACATCCACCGCAAAGACCCGCGCTGCTCCGTGCTGTAACAGACAATCTGTAAACCCACCGGTGGAAGATCCCACATCCACACACACTCTGCCCGTCAAGTCGGTCAGTCCAAATTCAACCAAAGCCGCTTCCAGCTTTTCTCCCCCTCTGGATACAAATCGGGCCGGTTGAATGACCTCAACCTCCAAACCAGGGTCAACCATTTGCCCGGGCTTCTGCGCAATGGTTTGACCCACCCGCACCTGACCTGCCATAATCAGACGTTGAGCCTGAGTGCGGCTTTCTGCCAATCCTTTTTCCACCAACCATACATCCAATCTTTTTTTCATACGGATATATTCTAACTTGCTTTCATCCCACCTGCGATTTTATTACCCAAATCAGTTATTAAAATTTGCGGGTAAATTTGAATCAATATGATATGATTGGGGTATGCTTTCTGCCTTAATCAAAAGCATGCGACCGCGCCAGTGGAGCAAAAATGTCTTCGTCTTGGCTGCGGTTGTTTTCGATAAGAAATTACTCAATCCTGAAGCAGTCGGCAAATCGCTGGCAGGAATGGTTTTATTTTGCCTGCTTTCCAGCAGTGTTTATCTCATCAACGATATTTTGGATGCCGAAGCAGACCGTAATCATCCCCAGAAACGAAACCGGCCAATTGCTTCGGGAAAACTACCTGTGCCAGTTGCTGCGGCCGCAGCGGTTGGTATTATCCTTATTACGATCCCGGTATCGTTCCTGCTTTCAACATTGTTCGGATGGATCGCCTTAATCTATTTTCTGGTCAACCTGGCTTATTCCACCCGCCTTAAACACATCCCCTTGATTGATGTGTTAATTATCGCAGCAGGTTTTGTTTTACGGGTGGCGGCAGGGGTCTCGCTCATTGAGGTTGAACGCTTTTCACCCTGGTTATATGTGGTGACCACATTATTAGCTCTTTACATCGGTTTTGGAAAACGTCGCGCCGAGTTAACCCTGCTCCAAAATGATGCAAATAACCATCGTCGGGTTTTGGATGGTTACAACCTGGCTTTACTTGACCAATTGATCACCATCGTTTCGGGTACAACGATTGTAGCCTACAGTTTATACACCTTCTCAGCACCCAATCTTCCAGATAACCACAGTATGATGCTCACCATTCCGTTTGTCATTTACGGTATCTTTCGTTACCTTTACTTAATTCAAGTTGAACAGGCAGGCGGCGCGCCGGAGGATATTGTCCTGACCGATAGACCTTTACAGGCAACCATCCTCTTGTGGGGTTTATCTGTATTTTTTATATTCTACATAAACTAACCCATTATGCCTGCTGTTACTGCCTCCGCACCTGGAAAAGTCATTTTATTCGGTGAACATGCAGTGGTGTATGGCCAGCCGGCAATTGCCGCGCCAGTAACTGGAGTCAAAGTTAAAGTTTTTGTCCAGGCTGATCCATTACAGCCATCTGGCAATATCCGCATTGAATCTCCTGCAATCAACTTTCATGCCACTCGCACTGAACTTCCTGAACAACATCCCCTCAACACCCTGTTTCAATTGCTGGAACAAGCCTTGCAAATTTCCCGCTTACCGGCCATGAAAATCAGCATAAATTCCACCCTACCGGCAGGAGCAGGTATGGGATCAAGCGCGGCGGTAAGTATTGCCATGATCCGCGCCATCAGTCAGTTTGTTGGCTTACCCCTGGAAAACGAGCAGGTAAATAAAATTGCCTACGAAGTGGAAAAAGCCTTTCACGGCACTCCAAGTGGTATTGACAATACCGTAATCACATACCAGATGCCAATTTACTACGTGCGAAACCAGCAGCCAGAATTGATTCATTTGAAAGACTCCATTACTCTGGTAATTGCCAATGCCGGTGAAGCCCCCTCAACAGCAGCAATGGTTGCCGGTGTCCGTCAGCGCTGGCAGCAACAACCTCAATATTATGAGCAAATCTTTCACCGAATTGGCAGGATTGTGCAGTCTGCCCGGAAGATTCTTGAGGAAGGCGATTGGTTAGACCTGGCACCCTTGATGGAAGAAAATCATCAACTATTGCAATTCATGGGTGTTTCTTCACCGGCCCTGGACACACTGGTAAAGGCCTCTTTACAAAGCGGCGCTTACGGCGCAAAATTAACCGGGGGAGGCGGTGGTGGTAATATCATTGCCTTGGTGCCACCTGAACAGGCCGGGCAAATTGCCCAACGTTTATTGAATGAAGGGGCATTTCACACCTGGCTGACGACACTCCGCCCCCTGAAAGAGGATGACCAATCATGAGGAGAATTTTCCTGAAACTGGGCGGATCCCTGATCACAGACAAACATCGTCCCGCAACTGCCCGTTTGGACATTATTGAACGTTTAGCCGAAGAAATAGTAATGGCTACGCGCAATCTAAATAACACCCAGTTGATTATTGGTCATGGATCCGGCTCCTTTGGTCACATACCAGCCAGGCAATACCGCACTCGCCACGGTGTTTTTACGCCCGAAGACTGGCTGGGCTTTTTGGAGGTCTATCGGCAGGCAAGGGCTTTAAGTCAAATCGTCTTTGAAATATTCAGCCAGAAGGGATTGCCCATAATCGCCTTTCCGCCTTCGGCAGTCATTCTGGCGGAAAATCAGCACCTCGCCGAATGGAATCCCAAACCGCTGATTTCGGCTTTACAGGCAGGTTTCATCCCGCTGGTCAATGGTGATGTGGTTTTCGACTCTCGCATCGGGGGAACAATTTTTTCCACCGAGGATGTGTTCATGGCATTATCAACATCACTCCCCCCTACCGAAATCCTTTTGTGTGGCATCGAAGAAGGTGTATTCGCCGATTTTCCGGTCTGTTCCAGAATCCTCGACAAAATCACCCTTCAGGAAAAATCCAGCATCCTACCCCTTCTAAAGGGTTCGGCAGCTCCCGATGTCACCGGGGGTATGGTTGAGAAAGTTCGCCTGACCCTCGAAATGATTCAATCCCTTCCCAACTTACGCGCCATGATTTTTTCAGGCCTGTCTCCCGGAAATCTTCAAAATGCTTTATCGGGCAACCCTACCGGCACTCTGCTCACCAAAGACTAGGAAAGGAGTATTTGCATGATCTCTCGGCAAGAACTGGAAGATATCGAAGATAAAATTTTAGCCCCTTACGCCAGCCGCAGCAAGTATTCTCGTGGCAGGTTTTATCCGGAAGATGAGCCAGCCTACCGAACCGTATTTCAGCGTGACCGCGACCGGATCCTGCATACCACGGCCTTTCGCAGACTGGAATATAAGACGCAGGTTTTTATCAACTACGAAGGGGATTATTACCGCACACGCCTGACCCACACGCTGGAAGTCGCTCAAATTGGCAGGACTCTGGCGCGGGCGCTGGGTGCCAATGAAGACTTGACCGAGAGCATCTGCCTGGCTCATGACCTGGGTCATCCCCCCTTTGGACATTCGGGTGAGATCGCGCTGGCCCGGCTTATGAAAGATTACGGAGGTTTTGAACACAATAAACAGTCCTTGCGGATTGTCACTGAATTGGAACAACGATATCCGGACTTCCCCGGCCTCAACCTCTCCTGGGAAGTACTGGAAGGAATCGTCAAACACGAAACCGAGTATGACAAAACGGATGCGCGCGATTTTAACCCGGAATTGCGCGGGCACATTGAAGCCCAAATTGCCAATGTAGCCGATGAACTGGCTTACACGGCCCATGACCTGGATGACGGTTTGCGTTCCGGAATGATTACTCAGGAAATGCTGGAGGAAATCGAAATCTGGCAGGTGATGAAATCATCCATTGGCTGGCAAGGTGACGGTTTGGATGACCTCACCCGTCACCGCATCATTCGTCGCTTGATTGGCAAGGAAGTGGATGACCTTGTAGAAAACACCTCTCGCAACCTGAAAGAAAGCGGTGTCCAATCGGTTGAGGATTTGCAAAGGTTAGACCATAATGTTGTCACTTTTAGCGAAACTTTCCACCGCCGTAACCGCCAACTCAAAGATTTTCTCTACAAAAATCTTTACCGTCATTATCGCGTCGTACGGATGGCTGTTAAAGCAGAACGTCTGATCAGCGAACTCTTCAGCGCCTATTGTCAGGAACCGACCATTCTCCCTCATCATGTTCAACAAAGAGTGGAAAAGTTTGGTCTACAACGAACGGTTTGTGACTACATTGCCGGCATGACTGACCGTTATGCCACCGAAGAATACCGCAAACTTTTTAATGCCGAAACCCTGCCATAATTCCTTTGGTTTTCAAGCGCTTGTTTCCGATTAGGGAAAAAACATGGTATCATTATCGGCGTTAATGAACGTTTAGGAGTTAGCAAGCATGTCTGAAGCTTCATATTTGACCCAAGAGGGTTTAATCCGCCTGCAACAAGAACTCGATTATCTCAAAGGCCCCGCCCGCGAGCAACTTGCCAAGCGCCTCCGCGCAGCAATTGAACAGGGTGATCTTTCGGAAAATGCCGATTACTCGGCTGCCAAAGAGGAACAGGGCTTCCTTGAAGGCCGCATTCGCGAACTGGAACAACTGCTTTCAAATGTGATTATCATTGATCACGTCGAAAAGAACTTAAATGAAATCGGAATCGGTGATTATGTCACCATTCAGGAAGAAAACTTTGAGCCGGAACGCTATCATCTGGTTGGCCCAAAAGAGGCTGATCCCAGCAATGGAAAAATTTCTCACGAATCTCCCATTGGCAAAGCTCTGATAGGTCACAAAGTGGGTGATGTTGTTGTGGTGGACACCCCCAATGGAGAAATCCGCTTAAAAATTCTCAAAATTGAATAACTGGCTGAAACTTTAAAAAACAGGGGCTGCTTTTCAGCAGCCCTTTGTTTTTTACAGGCATCCAAATATTTATGACTTGGGCCAGACAGCCAGTTCAAGCGTCAATCGCTCAAAGTAACTGTTCTCAGGTAAAGCTCCGCCCCCAAGGCTGACATCCACCACTCTCGCTTCCAGTTGTAAAGTGGCGGTTTCGAGCAGCACCCTTCTCTCTTTAGCCACTTCAATCGGCTCACCTTTGGATTCTAACCGCTGGCGGATCGCCGGGTCGTTGAAGGCATGCGGCGACATCAGCACTTTGGTGACCGTTTGAATGTCATTTTTATCAAACAACCACACCTCAAAGGCGGTCACCTTCTTAGGGTCTCCAACACCGATGGTTTCGGAAATTCCGACACCGCACTCACCTAAAAATTCGCCTGTAGGTGAATCGATGCTGAACGAATCATCATAGAGATCGTCCCCCATAATGTAGGTGGTCATGTACTGACTGATGGGGGCTTCCTGACCCTCAGCGGCAAAATCCGTGCGCTCAGCCTGGCGGTTCAAATCCTGAGCCATACCTGCCGGACTTTCGGTTTTCACTGGTCTTTTGCGAATTACCAGCAGATACACCAGCCCCGCTCCAACGCCCAGCGTGACCAGACAGAGGAGGACAACCAATCCGACACGGGAACCCCCTCCTGCCGCAGGCGGTTGGGTTGGTACGGCTGTTTCACCCGGTAGTGGAACAGTTGGTCCCATCACCAAAGCCCGGAAGGAATTGATGTCTCCTTCGCTTAGGTTGCACGTGCCGGGTTTAAGCGCATCCAGCAGAGAACCGCCCGATTCCCCCAATGCTTCAAAACGCTGCATGGCAATGGCGGTATCCCCTTTTCTGGCATATGAATCAATGACCAGACACAGGTATTCCTGTTTGTAGTCATCGCGCAGTTGACTGGGGTCTGCGTTGACCCACTTAACCGGCCAAAGCCCCCATCCCAGCACAGGTAGACCGATGATCAAACCGATCACAAAACCTGCAATTGCTGAGATGAGCGGATTGCGTAATTGTTCTCGAATCTTGTCCATGATTTTTTTGCTCCTCACTGGCTGTGATTATCTCTGCCGTGCAGTCTTTACCAGATACCTGAACTTATTGTAGAACAAGGTTTAATTTGGCGCAACTGCGATTGCGGCATGAATTTATGCTCTGTGAGGGTGAGTTGCAATTCTCATGCCGATTCCGGCGAAGTTTCTCCAATCTGCTCCTGCAAAAAACTTTCCTCGCATTTCACACATTGCAATTCGCGTTTGTTGGCAATCACCAGCAAACCACCGCAATTCGGGCAGGGAGTAGACACCGGCCGCTTCCAGGTGGTAAATTGACAGGTCGGGTAATTTGAACAACCATAAAATACCCTGCCCTTGCGTGTCTTGCGTTCAATCAAATCACCGCCGCACTCAGGACAGGAAACCCCAATTTTCTCCAGCCACGGTTCGGTATACCGACATTCCGGAAAATTGCTGCATGAGATGAACTTGCCATACCTTCCCCAGCGGATAATCAGATCATGCCCGCACTGCGGACAGGCTCGTCCAACCTTCTCCACCGTTTTGGTCACCGGCATCAATTCCTGGGCTTTTTTTACTGTCGGCTCAAAATTATCGTAAAACGAACGAATCACATCCACCCATTCCCGGTTACCAGATGCCACCTGATCGAGATCGTTTTCCATTTTCGCCGTGAATCCCACATCCACAATATCCGGGAAGTGCTGCACCAGCAAATCGTTGACCAGCAAACCGGTTTCTGTGGGGATCAGTTTCTTGTTTTCGCGCACCACATAGCCACGTTCAACAATTGTGGAGAGTATTGGAGCATAGGTCGAAGGGCGCCCAATCCCATATTCTTCCAGCGTTTGAACCAGCGTGGCTTCGGAATAACGCGGCGGGGGTTGCGTGAAGTGCTGCTCGGGCAGCAGACGCTGTAATTCTTGCGGTTGACCTTCCTCCAGCCCCGGCGGAATGCGAACATTATCTTCTTCTTCGCTTTTCTGGTCTTCGTCACGAGATTCCTCATAGATTGCCAGAAAGCCGGGGAACTTCAATGTTGAACCTGAAGCCCGCAAAAGAAAAAGATTCAGTTTTCCCCTGCCTTCAACATCAACCGTAACGGTGTCCATTACCGCCGCTTCCATTTGAGAGGCAATAAACCGCTGCCAGATGAGCATATACAGTTTGTACTGCTCAGGGCTCAGGTAGGGTTTGACTTTTTCTGGCAGACGCAAAACGGATGTTGGACGAATCGCTTCGTGGGCTTCCTGTGCGCCTACTGCGCGAGTCTTATATTGGGGCGGCATTTCGGGCAGATAATCCTTCCCATAGGTATTCAGGATATACTCCCGGGCTTCCCTTTGCGCCAATTCCGACACATTGGTCGAATCGGTACGCATATATGTGATTAAACCGGTTGAACCGCCTTCGCCGACATCCAAACCTTCATACAATTGTTGAGCAATCATCATCGTTCGGCGTGCCGTGTACCCCAATTTCCGAGAAGCCTCTTGCTGCAGGGTGCTGGTAATGAAAGGCGCAGCCGGTTTTCGTCTTCGCTCACCGCGCTTGATTCGCACAATCTGGTATTGTGCCGGTTCCATATCCTCGAGCAAACCTTGCACTGTTGTCTGATCGGGTAATTGGGGTTCTTGTTCATTCACCTTCACCAGCTTGGCAACATAGGTCTGCTTACCGCCTTGGGGTTTTAACTCAGCTGCAATCGTCCAGTATTCTACCGGCACAAAGGCAGCAATCTCACGTTCTCGCTCTACAATCAATCGCAGTGCCACCGACTGCACACGACCAGCCGAAAGACGGCTGCGCACCTTCTCCCACAAAAGTGGGCTAAGATTATAACCGACCAGACGGTCCAAAATGCGCCGCCCTTGTTGGGCATTGACCAGATTCATGTTGATCTTGCGCGGGTGAGAAAATGCCTCCTCAATGGCCGGTTGGGTGATTTCATGAAAAACAACCCGCCGCGAGATATCTTCGGGAATTTCTGCGGCTTCCAACAAATGCCAGGCAATCGCTTCTCCTTCCCGATCCGGGTCAGTTGCCAGATAAATTTCTTCGGCTCTCTTTACCAACTCTTTTAGCTCCTTGACCACCGCCCGCTTCTCGTTCGGTACGCGGTATTTGGGTTGGAAATTGTTTTTCACATCTACCGAAAGTTCCGAACGCAATAAATCGCGGATATGCCCAACCGAGGCCTTGACAGTGTAGCCTTTTCCCAGAAAACGACCGACTGTCCGAGCCTTTGCCGGCGATTCCACAATCACCAGTTTACCGCTTCGTTCATCACGGCCATTATCCTTTCTGCTTCTGCTCTGTTTTTTCGAATGGGCTGAACTGATTAATTTATCCGCAGGTCTTTCTCTCTTTTCTGGAGCGGGCAAATGTTCATGTTCGGGTGTTTTTCCCATTCGATACAATTGAGTGCCGCATACCGGGCAAATTCCCCGCGTGACCGGGGCACCCACAGCATTAAATTCTGCTCGAGGTGAAGCAATCTCTCTTTTCTCTTTGCACTTGACACAATAGGCTTCCAATGCTTACCTCCCATTACAGGTAATTTTCTCTTCCACTTTGTTTTAATATCTGAACAATCTCGCGAACCGATTGGGCTTTGTCTTTATGACAAACCAGTAACACATTTCCACTATCCACAATGATCAAATTTTCAACACCAATTGTAGCAATCAAACGCCGATCGTCCTCGCACAGCACCAGTGTTTTTTGAGAATCGAGGGCGAGCCATTGGGAAGTCAGGCGGATGTTTCCATCCTCATCACCTTCCAGAACTTCAAACAGCGAGTCCCAACTTCCAACATCGTTCCAACCCAAACCAGCCGCGGGTATCACGACCACTTGCCGGGCATGTTCCATGATGCCGTAGTCAATGGTTTCTGGTTTCAAACCCATCCATAGAGGAAGCCAATCCTCTTTTTTGTCAAAGCCCGATTTTTCAATTTGCAGCATCACCTTGTATAATTCGGGCAACTGATTTTTAATTTCTCGCCGAATTTGATCAACCTGCCAGAAAAACATTCCCGAATTCCAGTCGTGATCGCCGCTTTCCACCATTTTCCGGGCCGTTTCCGCATCCGGTTTTTCTTTAAACTTCAACACCTGATACACTCGTTGTTGATTGATTTCTGCCACTGTCTGACCACGCTGAATATAGCCATATCCGGTGGAAGGATGGGAGGGATGAATACCCAATGTTACCAGATATCCCAGCCGTGCAGCTTCATCGGCAACCTGTAAGATTTTCTGAAAATATGCCACATCCTGAATGATGTGGTCGGCGGTCAGCACGGCCATTACCGCTTGCTGATCTTTTTGATACAAGAAAGCCGCCGCCAATCCCACCACGGCCGCTGTACCTTTGGGAGCCGGTTCGATCAGGAAATTTTCAGATGGAATTTCGGGGCAATCCTTTTGTAAATCAAACGCCATTTCTGCACCGGTAACCACAAGTATTCGTTCGGGTGGAATTAAACCATACAGGCGATCAACGGCCAGTTGAAACAGGGTTCGATCCGAACCCAGCTTAAGCATTTGTTTTGGGCGTGCTGAGCGGGAAAGAGGCCACAAACGCGTCCCTCCCCCGCCAGCCATGATCACAGCATAAAACGATTTATTCATCATTCCTGAGGTAGGTTTCCATTTCTTCACGGATGGCCCGGTAATTCATTCCACCATTATTCCTCACCAGACCCTTCAATTCCATCATGATCAGGCATGCAGAAACCTTATCAATTGGCAAACCACTTAAAAAGCTGATTTCATCCGCCGTCAGGTTATCTTCACCCATAACTTGCAATAGTTTAGCCTCTGTTTCATCAGAAGGCAATACCTTTCTGGCAATCCGCCGTGTATTCACCTGTTGAATATTGAGGGCCTCCAGCACATCGGATGGATTCAGGAGAGGGCGTGCTCCATTTTGGATCAGGCGGTTGACACCCTTAGAGTTAGGAGAATGGATATTTCCGGGTACTGCCAGAACCTCCCGCCCCTGATCGGCCGCAAATGAAGCCGTAATTAACGCTCCGCTGGTATCGCCGGCCTCGATCACGACGGTTGCCAACGCCAATCCAGAAATGATGCGGTTGCGCGGCGGGAAGTTGCTGCTCTCCGGAGGTGTACCGGGGGGATAATCACTGATGAGCGCGCCGCTGGCAGTAATTTCTTCGGCCAGCTTCGCATGCTCAGGGGGATATATCACATCCACACCACAACCCAGCACTGCCAGCGAGCGTCCTCCGGCTCTCAAAGCCGATTGGTGAGCCACAGCATCTGTGCCGCGCGCCAACCCACTAACCACTGTGACGCGGTTGCGCGCCAGAAATGCCGCCAGTTCCTCTGCAACCTGTTTGCCGTAAGCCGAAACCCGCCGTGTTCCAACCACGGCTACAGCCACTTCATCTTCCGGTAGATATTCACCCTTGATGTAAAGTACGGGAGGTGGCTGGTCAATTTGACGCAGCAAAGTGGGATACGTTTCATCTTCCCATGTTATCACCTGAATTGCTTTGCGTTCAATATTTTCCCAGATACGCTCCAAATCGATTTGGGAGCGGATTTTTAAAAGTTGTTCCACCAGACGGGGATGCAGCCTTACTGCAATCAATTTTTCATACGAAGCTTCCCAAGCGGCTTTCAAATCCCCGTCAAAAGCCTGTAACAACCGGCTCAGGCGGACTGATCCAATTCCTTTAACGTAATTAAAGGCGACCCAATAGGCTTTGGGGTTCATCCAATTCGCTCCAGGCTACAGCCACTCTGGTGGAGAAAGGATTATTTTACGCTCCGCTAATCGAATTTCGAGGACAAATTCATTGACCGCCGGTACCAGCAATTCAGTTTGGGTGCTTTCCTCTCGGATGATGTATACATCATTTGCACCGGTTTCGAGGATCTCCACCAGCGTTCCAAGTCTCTCGCCCCCGGGTGTAAAAGCATTCAGGCCTAACAGCTCATGATGGTAGTATTCACCCTCTGGCAGTGGTGGAATTTCATCAGACCGGACAAACAGGTATTGGTTACGCAATGGCGCGGCCGATTCGGGATCATCAACTTCTTCAAAGGCAATCAACACTTGCCTGCCTTTTGACCGCAGCGATCGAATGGTCAGCCGGATATGCTCTTCGCCGGCGTAAACCACCTTGCCGCGCACCAATCGCTCAGGAAAATCGGTCAGTAAATCCATAACCATCTCACCCTGAAGGCCATGCGCCCGCCGCAGGTAACCGACAGCCAGAAAGACAGGCTCGCCCGAGGGAGGCGAGCCTGATGTTTCCCTGCTATAGTCCGAATTGAGCGGACGGCGGTTCATCAGCGAGGCTCCATCACATCCAGTGTTGCCTGTTTACCCTCGCGAGCAGCTGCAACACGCAGTAAAACCCGCATTGCGTTTGCAACCCGTCCACTTTTTCCAATGATTCTGCCCATATCTTCTTTGGCGACCCACAGCTCCAGCCGGGCTTTTCCGCCCACCCACTCCTGACGAACCCGCACCTGAGTGGGGTCATCTACCAGAGAAGCGGCAATATATTCAATCAGCTCTTTCACAATCAATCCTTTCGCACAATGGCTTTGGATGATAGCGCGGCCAAAGATCAGGCCGGATTGGTTTTTACATCTACCTTGCGGGAAGCGTAATAGGCTTCTGCTTCCTTCAATACTTCCTCTACAGGCTCCCCGGCTTTGACCCGCGCAAACCGCTTGGTCAAACCCACACTGTCAAACAATTGTTGAACCGATTCGGTGGGTTGAGCCCCGTTTTTGAGCCAGTGATACACCCGCTCTTCATTCACCTGAAAGGTGAAAGGCTCAGTGCGGGGGTTGTAAAAACCAAGAATTTCAAGGAAACGACCATCGCGAGGGCTTTCTTTATCAGCCGCCACAATGCGATAACTGGGTTGTCCCTTTAAGCCAATACGGCGCAATCGTATTCGAACCATAGTTGATTTTTTCTCCTCATTTTTACATGATCATTTTAGCATAATGAATGGCAATTTAGGTTTACCTCCAAAAGTCGAGGGGCGCTGAAGGGGGCGCTTACTTCTAGAGGCACTTTTTCAGCCAAACAGGCGCGGCAATCCCCGTCCTCCTGTTTTTTGTAAGGTCTTAAACATTTTCTGCGCATCCCGGAACTGTTTGAGAACCCGGTTGACATCCTGCACCTGGGTACCGGATCCGCGCGCAATTCTCCTCCTCCGGCTGGCATTAAGAATTTCCGGTCGCCGGCGTTCCTCGCGGGTCATCGAGTTGAGGATCGCTTCGGTAATTTTCAACGAACGCTCAGCCTCTTCCGGAGAGATGCTGCGCGCCATTTGACCCATGCCACCGGGTAACATCTCCAATATTTGTGCCAGTGGACCCATCTTGCGAATCTGTTTCAGTTGTTTGGCAAAATCTTCCAGCGTAAAAGCTCCGGAAAGCATGCGTTCCGCCTGTTCCTGGGCTTCCTTTTCGTCAAAAGCCGCCTCTGCCCGTTCAATTAACCCAATTACATCTCCCATGCCTAAAATGCGCGAAGCTAACCGACCAGGATCATATACTTCAATAGCATCAATCCCCTCGCCAGTGCCAAGGAACTTTAAGGGTACACCGGTAACAGCACGGATGGATATGGCAGCGCCACCCCGGGCATCACCATCCATTTTCGTCAGCATCAAACCGGTCAGGCTCACCGTATCCCGGAAGCCTTCAGCGACATGCAGGGCTTCCTGACCAATCATCGCATCTACCACCAGTAAAATTTCATTGGGTGTCACGCGCCGGGTAATTGCTTTGAGTTCATCCATCAAGGCATTATCCAGCTGGGATCGCCCGGCTGTGTCCACAATTAAAACGCTGACACCGCTTTTCTGGGCTCTCTCAAATGCCCGTGAAACCAGTTCTGGAGGTTTGACTCCGTTTTCTGTATAAACTGGAACCCCAATTCTCTCGCCCAACGTCTGTAATTGCTTGATGGCTGCCGGGCGGTATGGATCAGCGGCGACCAGTTCAACACGTTCACCCTGCGAGCGCAACAACGAGGCAAGTTTTGCTGCTGCGGTGGTCTTGCCGGAACCCTGCAGCCCAACCATCATGATGACCCGTGGCTTCGGACCGGTCAGGTTCAACCGCGCTGGCTCGCCAAGCGTTTTGATTAATTCCTCGTGGACAATTTTGATGACTTGTTGGGCGGGGTTAAGTGCCTTTGATACTTCTGCACCGACCGCGCGCTCGCGGACACGATTGATAAAGTCCTTGACCACGCTGAAGTGAACATCGGCCTCCAGCAATGCCAAGCGAACTTCGCGCATGGCAGCATCTACATCCTGCTCGGATAATTTGCCCCGCCGGCGAAGTTGTTGAAATACCTGTTCCAGCCTTTGTGAAAGCGATTCGAACACGCTGACCTTAATCCAAAAGAAATCAACACCCCAAAGGGGCGTTACGCCTCCCAATTCTAGTCGGATAAACAACAATGGTCAAGGTTAAGACCTGAAGAAATTTTCAAGCCGCCTTTCGCAACTTTTTACAAAGAATGGGGTTATATGCAGAGAAATAATATAATCATAATAATAAAATTTATGAAGGAGAGAAACCATGTCAAGGGTAGCCGTCGTCACCGACAGTACTGCCTATATCCCCGAACATTTAGCCAATGGTTTTGTTCTACACACGATTCCGTTGCAGGTTGTGTGGGGTGGAGAAACCTTCCGCGACGGAGTAGACATTACCCCATTGGAATTCTACACCCGCCTTCAGAACGCTAAAGTGATGCCCACCACATCACAACCTTCACCTGCTGCCTTTCAACAAGTTTACACTTCCCTCCTGGAACAGGGCTACGATATCCTTTCCATCCATATTTCTGCAGCTCTGTCAGGTACTATAGCCTCTGCAGAACAAGCCAAACAAACACTAAATACCGATCGGGTAGTCATCATTGATTCTTATTCAGCGGGCATGGGTCTGGGTTTTCAAGCCTTGCAGGTAGCCCGTGCGGCCAAACAAGGCGCTTCATTGGAAGAGTGTAAAACCATTGCCGAAAAAGCCGTAAACCATACGGGAGTTTTATTCGCCGTCAGCACGCTGGAATTTCTACACCGTGGAGGCCGTATAGGCGGCGCTGCCGCTTTTCTCGGTACTGCGCTGGGTCTTAAACCAATCCTCGGTTTGGAGAACGGAAAAATTGTGGCGGTTGAAAAAATCCGCACCATGAACAAAGCGGTGGATCGCCTGATTGATAT
>NZ_JBRCOK010000115.1:0-11388 GCF_053501535.1 Bellilinea sp.
CCTTGACAATTTGAGTGGCTCAGTACAGAATCGAGGGATTGTCTGCCAGCCAAATGGCAAGTATCATTGAGAAAGATTTAAGAATTGGAGGAAGAATTATGATCATCAAAAAATTTCTGAAACAGGCGGCCATGGGAGCACTGCTGTTAAGCTTGCTGCTCTCGGCTTGCAGCCGTTCAGAGGCTACACCAACAACCGACCCCGCTATGATTTTCACACAGGCTGCCGAAACAGTCGCCGCCGGTTTGACTCAGACTGCCGCCAGCATGCCAACCGCCACCCCTACAGTGACTTTACCGCCTACCAACACCCCTGAACCGACTCAGGCGGTTTCTCCCACCAGCGCCGAAACACCTACCGCCACCATTCCACCAACCGCTACTCGTTCGTCGGTAGCAGACCGGGCGGACTTTGTCAGCCAGTCCCCCCTTGACGGCACGGCAATGTACCCGGAGCAGCCCTTTACCCTGACCTGGACGGTGAAAAACGTGGGGACAACCACCTGGACAACTGCCTATCAAGTGCGATTCTTTTTGGGAGATGCCACATTACGATTTGGAGCATCGGATTTTCGTTTTCCCAAGGAAGTCAAGCCCAACGAAAAGGTGGACCTGGTGGTGAGTATGAAGGCTCCAACCAAAGCCGGCGATTACAACACCATCTGGGTCTTGACCAATGCCGAAGGACAAAATTTTTATACCCTGACCCTGAGCATCAAGGTTTCTGGCAGCGCACCCACTCCAACGCTTACGATTGCTCCTGTCACCAACACTCCGCCACCGGCCCCGACGGAAACGGAAACACCTTCACCCACTCCGTAATCCGCCTCCAGATGGCACAGGTTTCGCAAAACATCAAAGAGTTCATCAAAGCCGAGGCATCCCGTCTCGGCTTTGATCTCGTTGGATTTACGGATCCATCACCTCCGGCCTCATTTACGGTTTATCAAAACTGGTTAGCGCAGGGTCTGCATGGCGAAATGACATATCTTTCACGACCGGATGCCGTTGCCCGCCGCGCCGATCCTCGCCTGATTTTGCCCGGTGTCAAGAGCATTATTGTGGCCGCCATGCGTTATCCGCGTCCCGAAGATGCCCCACAAGCCGCTGCTCAACCCAGCGGGAAAATTGCTGCTTATGCATGGGGGGAAGATTACCACAACATCATCCCCTCGCGTTTGAGTGAACTTGTTGTTTCCTTACAACAAAACCACGGGCTTTCTTTCGAATGGAAAATTTATACCGACAGCGGACCCGTTCTGGAAAGGGATTTAGCCCAACGCGCCGGTCTGGGATGGATCGGTAAAAACACCTGTTTGATCCATCCGCGCATGGGGTCTTATTTTTTGCTGGGTGAACTGTTCATCACCCTCGCTATTGAACCCGACCCGCCCTTCTCATTGGACCTTTGCGGTACCTGTCAGCGTTGCATTCAAGCCTGTCCAACCCGTTGCATCCTGCCGAACCGGACACTGGATGCCCGGCGGTGTATCTCCTACCTGACGATTGAAAACAAAGGCGGGATTCCAATCGAATTACGTCCGGCTCTTGACCAGTGGGTTTTTGGTTGTGATATTTGCCAACAGGTTTGTCCGTGGAATATTCGCTTTGCTTCCCCGCAGCATGATCCGGCTTTCTCAGCCAGAGACAACACCGCCCGCCCAGTTCTGACTCAAGAGATTTGTTTATCATCAGCCCAGTTCAAGCAAAAATTCAAGCAGAGTTCCATCCAACGGGCAAAAAGGCGCGGTTATTTGCGGAATATCGCAGTTGCACTCGGCAATTTAGGCGATGAGAAAAACCTGCCAGAACTGGCCGATTGCCTGAAAAAAGAGAGCGAACCTCTGGCTCGCGCTCATGCAGCGTGGGCCATTGGTCAGATTGGAAATCAGCAAGCCTGGATTGTATTGCAAGACGCTCTGCTTTCCGAAACCAACCCGCAAGTCATTGAAGAAATTCGTCTTGCACTGAGCCGATTTCCTGCAGAAAATGGTTGAACTTCATTCCTTATGGCATCCATTGGGGGAACGCGCCATTTTCAAACAGGGTTTCGATCCTTTGATCCGGCCGGTGCCACATGAGAATTTTGGGCGGATCGTTTGACTGGCTCAAATTAATTTGTTGAAACACCACTCTCTGTCCGTCTGGCGACCATTGATAAGAGGAATAATTCATCTGCGGGTCATTCGTGATCTGCAGGATCGGTTTACCGTTGCGGTCAAACAACCACAATTGTTTTCCCTCCTGGCGGCTTTGGGTTTGAATTCCACACACCACCAGCTCGCCGTCCGGTGACCACATCGGCAAGGAAACCCCTAATACTTCAAATGAATCGTCAAAAAAGCGGCTTACAGAACGGGTTTGCAAATCCAAACGGAACAGGGTGCTGATCGGAATTGTTCCCTCCCCATCCCAATCGGCAACAATCAAGGTGCTGCCGTCCGGTGACCAGCTGCCCCGGCCAGCTACCCGGCTGGGAATGATGGAACTGCTGCCATCCTCCAAATTGACCAGACGAATGGCTTGTTCTCCAAAATCATAAAACGAAACCATTGAACCGTCGGGGGAGAAAACCGCCAGAGAACCGTATAAGCCGGGATTATTAAACAGCAAATTGATCGAACCATTTTCCACATCAATGATGTAGATTTTTCCAATACCTTCAACCAGACTGGCGGTCAGTCCGCT
Source organism: Bellilinea sp. (assembly GCF_053501535.1). Taxonomy (NCBI): domain Bacteria; kingdom Bacillati; phylum Chloroflexota; class Anaerolineae; order Anaerolineales; family Anaerolineaceae; genus Bellilinea; species Bellilinea sp. Next base: position 2,688 of record NZ_JBRCOK010000115.1, read on the forward strand.
CTCATAACGGGTATATGCGATATAGCGGCCATCTGCAGTCCAGGTCGGTTCGATGCAGGCATAATCACCGCACTCTGCCAGTACCTTTTCCTCCGAGCCATCGCGATTAATTAAGACAAGGTCACTGCCATCACGGAGGTTGATTCTGGAATAGACAATTTTTTCTCCATCCGGTGAAACAGCAAAATCAAAAACCCGGCCGGCGCTGGTAGTAATCGCATGTTTCTCGCCGGTCAGCGGGTCTAATTGCAGTAATTCCGGTGAATAGAGCGGGTCGCTCAGGAAGACCAGCGAAGCGGGACGGATCCGTAAATCCACCTCAAACGGCTGACGCAGCAACCTGCCATCCCGGCTGCGCGCCCCTTCTGCCAATACCAGTTTCAGCAAGGTTCCTTCGCCCAGCGTGGAATTGGGGAAAAACCGAATGGTGCGGTCGTCCAGCCAGCGCCATTTTCCCTGCCATACCGGCTCAAAAGAGAGCCTGCTTTCGACCGAAAACCGTTCCATCTCCTGTTGAAATCGCACCTCAACCGGTCCACGCCCACCAATCATTCCACTTTCGGAAGGAAAAACGATTTGCGGTTCCGGCAATCCGATTTGATAGCTGACCAGTGCCAGGACCGCCAGCGCCAGCGCCAGCACCGCCATCGTCAACAATGTGATTTTCTCAAACCGACCCAGTTTCATGGAAAGAGATACGGTTGTTCAGGCTGAGGGACGGCCTCAACCGATTCGGCAAGAATTACGGGGAATAATCGCTCATCCCGCTCGATTAAGTCAATTTTGCCCTGCACACGCACCCAGTTGTGTTCTTTGAGCACGGCAGCCTGCGGGTATTCAACAATCATCCCCAGGGCAGTCGCATCTGCCACACAGCAGGTAATGGTAAATCGCCCCACCATGAATTGATTGGCCGTCAGGCGCCCATCCGAAAACACAAATCCCGTAACATCAACCGGCTGACCAACAAATTGCTGTACATTCTCACTGAAACTGAATAAACGGATCCAGTCGAGCACTGTTCGTTCGGTAGGGCTAAGTGATAGGATACTGGCGGTATCCTCAATGCGTGCGGAGAGGGGTGCATCAATGCTGATCCCCCGGTTAGCCACCGCAGATGGGCTTAACGGCCTGGCTGGAATGAGAAAACCAATCAGTATTGGGATCGCCAGCCACCACATATTTAATCCAGGATTATCCGCCATGGTTTGATCATCACCTTGACCAGATATGCGTTCCGCATAAAGTACTTGCGCAAGAACGACAAATAACAAGCCAGCAAAAAACACCAAAAACACAAAACGCTGGTTGATATACAGCAGAATGCTGCCATTCCAAACCCGGCTGAGTAAGTACAGCCCCATCAGCGCCAAAATCAAAGCTTGAAAACTTCTTCCAGCCCGTGCAGTCACCGTCACCTCATCCACAGGTTAATTGCCACACTGGAAACCAGCGTAAGCAGCCACGGCAAGATAACCAAAACCACTACGGTTCGCCGCCTGAAAACCCGCAGGTACATCAAAGTGGCTTTGATATCCACCATTGGCCCATAAACCAGAAAAGCCAGCACCGCTCCAGTGGAAAAAGTACCCGTAAAAGCCAGTGCAATAAACGAATCCACCGTGGAACATACTGAAAGCAGCATAGCCAGCATGGAGAGTACAATCACCGAAAGAACCGGACCCTGTCCCAACGCTAGCAGCCAGGTTTGCGGAACAACGGTCTGCATCAGAGCAGCCAGTAAAGCCCCGATGACCAAAAAACGCCCCATCTCGAAAAATTCATCCCCGGCAATGAGCATGATTTTTTTTAATTTTTCTTTCAAGGATAGTGGCTGTTCTTGATTTTCGTGTTCAAGATGAAAATGGAAGGAATGTGTCCCTTCTACATTAACCGAACGGATGATTCGGGTTGAGTCGGGCTCAATCATAAACAACAAGCCAACCCCAACCGCAATGAGTAAAGTGAACGCAAAGCGAAGCCAAAAAATGGGGGTATTACCAAAAGCCGCAAAAGTGCTGGCAATTACAATCGGGTTTATCACCGGCGCTGCCAGCAAGAAGGCTATCCCAACCGGTACCGGAATACCCTTTGTCATTAAACGGCGCGCCAGCGGAATACTGCCACATTCACACACTGGAAAGAACAAGCCGAGCAATCCACCTAATCCAACAGCAAGAAAGCGATTGCGTGGCAACAAACGGCTCAGTTCATTTGCGCTAAAAAATACCTCCACCAGTCCGGAAGCAAGTGTCCCTAACAGTAGATATGGAGCAGCTTCTATAAATATTCCTAAAAAAACTGCGGAAAAATTACTCACCCCATCTACAACTGCTAAAAGCAACACTCCCTGCCAGTTGAAGACTTGTTGCAGGCGGGCGATAACCGCCAGCATCAACACCGCGATCAAAACAAATAAAGGGAAACGCGGTAACAAGCGGACCGCCCAACCCGGACTGGCGGTGTGGGTATGTTCTTGCATGGGTCTTTAGATATACTCCAAATGCCGATTTCGAGGGAGATTTATACCATATTATGGTTAGGAAAAAATTAAGGGGCTTTCACTTTTTTCAAAAAGCCCCTTTATCGTCACCTTCAAAAAATCATCAGGAACCGCTGGTCGGTGATGGCGTTGCAGTTGGCTGCTGAGCACCAGCCGTTGGGGTCAATGTTGGCGGACGGGTTGGTGTGGGTGTGACCAGATTCACCCGCACGATTAGAGTTTGCCCGGCGGAAATGAGATTTTTATCCGTGATTTTGTTTTGAAGCATGATGTCATCAACCGTGGAATTGAACAGCGAGGCAATATAATCCAGTGTATCTCCGGTTTTGACCACATACTCAATGCGTGTCCCGCGCGGCAAACCAGTGGGGAGCGGTGTTTCAGTTGGCAAAGTCTGATTGGGCGCCGGGATGAGAATTTTATCTCCCTCACGAATTGGGCACTGTCCGGCGGGGAAGTTATTCAACGCCAGCAGCACCAGTAAATCCACTTCATACTTGACTGCCAGATCAAAACAGGTATCACCGCTTTGCACCGTGTATTCAAATGGCCCCGAAGGCGTAAATGTTAACGTCGGTGTGGGCGTTTCGGTTTCGGTTGGTGTCATCGTCACGGTTGCAGTTGGCGGCACCGGGCTTGGGGTGAGCGTGGAGGTGGCTGTGGGTGTGGGCGAGGAAAACAGGGCAATTTGCGGCCGGCTCCCTCCGCTGACCCACAAAATAATCAGGATGATCCCCATCAAAACCAGCAACCCCGCCAAACCCCACGTAAGGTAGGGCATCATCTTCTGGCGTTTGCGATAGGAATCGATTACGCTTTGAGGCGAATTTTTTCCACTCATGATTTTTCCTGCTCCATTTCCGGGTTTAGGATTATTCTCCGGTGAGATTGGGATGGTGATTACAGGATCACGAGAAGTATTCTACACTAAAAAGCAAGAATTGGGATAGCCTTGATTTTGTCAAGCACTTCGGCATGAACTGTCATGATATAATTTACACAACGAATGTTTAATCTAAAATCACTGGAGGAAATCCATGGAAATTAATCACACAGAATTCAAGCGCTGTGATGTGGTAAAAGTATCCGGTCGCGTGGATAGTTCCACTGCTCCTCGTCTTGCCGAGAAAATCAACGAAATCACTGACGCGGGGCGTTTTCGGATTGTTTTAGACCTCCAGGATTTGGATTTCATCTCCAGTGCCGGCTTGAGGGTTTTGATCGGCGCTCAAAAAACCTGCAAACGCTATAACCGTGGCGAGGTCGTTTTGGCGAACGTTCAACCGAACATCCTTTCCGCTCTTGATCTTGCGGGTTTTACTCCCTTCTTCAAGATTTTTGACGATACCGTCTCGGCGGTGGGTAACTTTTAAGGTACAGGTTTTGGATTAATGCCCACCTTCGTTTTTCCGGGCAAATATGAAAGCCTGGCTAAAATTGCAGAACTGGTTCAAATTGCTACCCGAGAATTTGGGCTGGATTCTTGTGCTGCTTACGGTGTAGAAACAGCCGTAGATGAGGCCTGTTCCAATATCATTGAACATGCTTACGGTGGAGAAGATCGAGGTGAAATCGAGTTTTCATACGAAATCACCGCAAACTCCTTGATTATCACTTTGCGAGATCACGGAAAGAAATTCAAACCCAAAAAGATCGAAAAACCAAAAAAGAATGTCCCTCTGAAAAATCGTTCAGACCATGGATTGGGATTGTATTTCATTCACCAGTGGATGGATGAAGTCCATTATGATCATCGTGAAGGCTACAACATCCTTACACTGATCAAGAACAAAGGCACAATGAGTTAATGAGCCCCGCTCCCAGGCAGACGATTAAACCGGATTGGAAAGAGTTTCTCCGCTTCGGTGAAGAGCTGCTGGCACAGCCTGCCGTGGCAAGTCAGTGTGAATGGATTTGCCAATGGATCGAAACCAAATTGACGGCTAGCGCTGAGTTATGGCTGGCAAAACCATTTTATCCGTTGCCGGGCGAAAACAATTTAAAGACGATCCCGGCGGATGATACCCCCGCCATTGTGCAGGAATGCTATTCGAAGCGAAAGACAGTCCTGGATACTCCTTTATCCCACTCTGCACCCCACACAAAAGAACTCCCTCTGAAAATAGCCGTACCTCTCGTAACCCAAAATAATCTTTTGGGAGTATTGCTTGTCTGGCGCTCCAGCGAAGTCCCCTTCAGCAAGTCTGAAATCGAATATATAGAAGGAATTGCCTCTCATGCAGCACTGGCCATGCAGGTGCTTCGGCAGGCAATCATCAAAAAATGGCGTCTTGAACAATTATCGCTGGTGCGGAAAGTCAGTTCTGAGGTAACCCGGCTGCGTGATATCGATCAATTTTGCCAGCACCTGAGCAATACTATTCTGGAAAAATTTAATTATTTTCTGGTTTCTATTTATACCTTCGATCCGCTTGCCAAGATCTTGATTCATCGCGCCAGTGCTTCAAAGATTAAAGAAATTACCGGCCAGCTGGCATCACTCCATATCCATCCCGGACAAGGGATAATCGGCCAGGTAGCCGAGAATGGTGTAGAAGTCATTGCCCAACGAGTTGACAGCGACCCTCATTACCGTTCACTGCCGGGTTTGGAAGCCGTTCAAGCCGAGGCCGCCATTCCCATTCAAATTGGCAATCGCATTTTGGGTGTGCTTGACCTGCAAAGTGATGAGAAAGATGCCTTCCATGATGTTGATCTGGTAGTCCTCCATGCCCTGGCGGACTATCTGGCATTCGCACTAGAAGGCATGCAGCTGATTAACGGGTTAGAAAAACGCACTCAGCAAATCTCTGCACTGTTGGATATCACGCACAAGCTCACCTCGATTCTGGATTTTGACGAGTTGCTGGAAGAGGTAGTCAAGGCCATCCAGCAGCACTTCGGCTATCCGTACGTGCATATTTTCATTCTCCACCCCGGTAGAAGAAAATTGATTTACGAGGCTGGCAGCGGCGCTCGCAGTCAGGCTTTAGAGGAAAATCAGGTCATGTACGATTGGGATGACCCGCACGGCATTATCCCATGGGTAGCACGCACCGGCCAAACCTTACTGGCTAATGATGTCAATCAGGAACCCCTTTACCGCCCATCCACCCTTCCCCCAGCCGATACCCGAGCTGAGCTGGCTATCCCGCTGGCTTATGCCGGCGAAATCCTCGGAGTTTTGGACTTACAGTCCGATCAGGTTAACAGTTTCGATATTCGCGATATCCCTCTGCTGGAGTCACTGGGTTCCACAATCGCTATCGCTATTCGCAATGCGCGGTTGTACCGCTCCGAGGTGTGGCGGCGTCAGGTTGCCGACTCATTCCGCGAAATTGCCGGACTTGTTTCTGCGAATGTGGCTTTGCCGGATTTGCTGGAAAGGATTCTCAACGAGGTTGACCGCAGCCTGCCATGTGAAGCAACGGCAATCTGGTTGATTCAGCCCGGCAGCGAGATGAATGAAACTCCGAATCTGATGCTGGCTGCTGTACATGGCGCTCCTGCCGATAAAGTGTGGGAGGTGATTGAATCCAACCCTCAAGCCCGTCATTATTTGCTGGAAGCATTGAAGGCGACTTCTCCGTTGATCCGCCAGCCAACCGACCCCATCGGTCCGCTGGGCAAAGCGCTCGATTTTCCCTCTGATTATTCTTCGCTGGCAGCCCCTTTACGCGCCGGAGATGAACCCCTAGGGTTATTGACCATCGCCCACCACCTGCCCGGACGGTATGGAAGTGAAGCCAGTTTAATCACCATGACTTTTGCAAACCATGCCGCAGTTGCAATCCAAAACAATCGTCTATTCATGGTTTCTCAAGAACAGGCGTGGATTTCAACCATCCTTTTACAAATTGCGGAAGCAACCCAGGGAACCCAGAACGTCGAAGAACTGCTGGATACCATGGCAAGGCTGACACCCATGCTGGTAGGGGTAAGAAAATGCGCCTTTTTCGTCTGGGACGAAAACCGTCAGGTCTTTACCCTGCTCTCCGAGCATGGGCTGAACCTAGCTTACAAACCTGGAACACTCACCTATGATCTTTCTATCCCCCTCGTAGCAAAACTGGTCGAAACCCGCGAAATTATTTTTATACAGAACGTTTCCGAAGAGTTACACCTGGCTGAAGCGGGGGTGGATGAAGAGAGTGGCACACTGGTCATATTGCCGATGATCTCCCGCGGGCGGTTGCTGGGTGCCTTTTTAGTTGCCCACACACCGGAAAACAATTTACACTCTAATCGAATTTTCGATCAGCAAACGCTGGATTTGCTGCAAGGAATCGCCCGTCAAACTGCCTTAGCCATGGAAAACCTGATGCTGATTGAAGCCCGACAGGAAGAGGCTTATGTTACAGCTGTAATGCTTCAGGTTGCCCAGGCAGTGGTCAGCCAGAATAATCTGGAGGATATTCTCGACACAATCGTCCACCTGATGCCCATTCTGGTCGGCATTGACTCATGTGTTATTTACTTATGGGAAGAACATCTGGAACTCTTCCGCACTGCCAAAGTGTTCACCGGTTCACAGCGGGAAGAAATGATGATCGAAGGGGAAACTTATCGTCTCGGTGAATTTCCGTTGCTTGATGCGGTTCTGGAAAGCGAACAGCTCATCGCCTGCAAAACCACCAAAACCGATTTTTCAATTCAAAACTGGAAAACCCTCGATTGCCTGCTGCCCGCAGAAGAGATTGAACGACAATACGACCCCCAGGATCAATGGGTGCTCGGTGTGCCGCTATCGGTAAAGGGTGAATTTTACGGGGTACTGGTTGCCAGCGAATCCAACGTGCCGCTTTCATTCCATGACCGGCGGCTGGAAATCCTCTCTGGAATCGCCCAACAGGTATCGTTAGCCATTCAAAATGACCGCCTGAACCGGGAGATGATTCAACGCGAGCGGTTAGAGCGGGAAATTCAACTTGCCCGTCAAATTCAGAAAACCTTTTTGCCGCATCGCCTGCCGAAAGTTCCCGGCTGGGAATTGGATATCCACTGGCAGACCGCTCGCGAGGTGGGTGGAGATTTTTACGATGTCTTCCGCATCAAAGGGGATCGCTTTGGCGTTGTGATTGCCGATGTGTCCGATAAGGGCATGCCGGCCGCTTTATATATGACCGTCACCAAAACCCTGATACGCGCTTTTTCACAAAATGCCGAATCTCCCGCCCGCGTCCTGGAAAGGGTTAATCGGGCGCTAACTTTTGAGCCTCAAAACACAATGTTCGTGACGGCGGTCTTTGTCATTTTCAACGCTGAAGACGGCACCTTAAGATACGCAAACGCCGGTCATAATTTACCTTTCATTCTGCGTCATGCAAATGGTTCTGTTGAGGAATTTCCCAAAGGGGGCATGGCACTCGGTGTTTATGCCTCGAACAAATTAAGTGATCATGTGCTTTCCATTGAAGCGGGAGACTGGCTGATATTTTACACCGATGGCGTAACCGAAAGTTTTTCACCCGCCGGGGAAACCTTTGGTGAGCAACGTTTGCGAGCAATTCTCGCACAAGCCCCCAAGAGCAGCCCGGCTGTTTTCCTTGAGTTTATTCGCGAACAACTGACCGCTTTTCGTGAAGGTACTCCGCCGAGTGACGATCTCACACTGGTGGTTCTTCACCGTTTGTTATCGGGAGAAAAACCAGAAGAACCCGGCAGCCCTGCCTAGCTGGCATCAAAAATGCACCATCACCCTTAAATCAGGATGATGACAGCATGCAACCAGATAAATTGCTTATTCACCAAAGAACAATGCCCACCAGACATCCACATTGCGAATTGGAGAGGGGGTGGGTTCTGGTTGAATGTTTACCGAGCTTTGCGGAGTACCTTCCCCCATGGGAACGATCAGCTTTTCACCCTCGCGAATTAAACCATGATTTCGGGCGTATTCATTTACCGCCGCTTCTGAGGTGGAGTAAATGATTTGGGTACTGAGCGCTGATTCGGTTGCTTTGAGACCAGCCACCTGCGTTTCAATTTTGGTCAACTGGTTATTCAAGCGGCTCAAATCCCCCAGCCGGTTGTTTAAATCCATCAGCAGGAAAAACAATACTACAAATGCCAGTAAAACGATCAGCTGCTTCCAGTGGGTAAATAGCTTGTTCATGACCTTATCTTACAATAATCTTATCCAGCGGACAAGTGCAATTTGCCCTGAAAAAGTAAACCCCGCTGCATGCGGGGTTTTGG
>NZ_JBRCOK010000116.1:0-6826 GCF_053501535.1 Bellilinea sp.
GCTGGCTGCGGACAACCTGGGGGGATGATGCTTTGCGGGCTTACTTGCTTTCCCGCAAAGGGCGCGGGCTGAGCCCCCCTCAGCTGCGTTACTGGCAGGTGGTGTTGGATCTGCCTTCGGATGAAGTGGATGTATGGATTGCCCGCCTGAAAACCGGTATTTGGGAAAAGAGGATTTCGGGTTAAGCGAGTCAGCTTTCTTGAGTTTCAATATCCGCTCTTATCCCCGATGGTCAAAGGGGTTGGCTTTGGGCGTACCTCTGGTTTAACAGGAAGACGTAGCCTGGATGAATCGATCAGCTTTCTTCTGCTGCAGCGGCAGGGGCAGGGGCTTTGCGCTGTTTGATAAAGTAATCCAGCATGACGGCCACAATAAAGACTACCCCCTTGACCACCTGCTGGTTGTACGAAGGCACCTCCAGCAGGTTCAGGCCGTTGGAAAGAATGCCGATGATGAACGCCCCGGCCAGCGTACCCGGAATGCCGCCGATGCCGCCCGCCAGACTGCTGCCCCCCAATACGGCAGCGGCAATGGCATCCAGTTCCAGGCCAATCCCCACATTGGGCTGGGCTGACCACAGCCGGGCCGTCAGAATCAAACCGCTCAATGCGGCGCAGATTCCACTGAACACATACACGCTGAATTTGACCTGGCCAACGTTTACGCCCGCCAGGCGGGTGGTTTCTTCGCCGCCGCCGACCGCAAAAATGCGCAGACCCAGGGGCGTTTGTTTGAGAATGATGTGTGCCACAACGGCAACCACCAGCAGCACCCAAACCGGTACGGGAACACCAAGCCAGCCGCTCCCGCCCCAAAAAGTAAAGGATTTATCCAGACCGGCAATCGGGCGTCCCTGGGTATAGACCAGAGTCAGGCCGCGCCCAATTGCCATGGTGGCCAGTGTGGCTACAAACGGCGGCATGCGCCCCCAGACGATCAACGCCCCGTTGAGGAAACCGATACCCACCCCGCTCAGCAGACCGATCAGCAGGCCCGGATAGGTACCCAGCCCAAGCCGGGTAGCCGCTCCGGCTGCCAGTACACCCGCCAGCGCGGCGGTTGAGCCGACCGACAGGTCAATGCCGCCGGTGATGATGGTAAAGGTCATGCCGATGGCAACCAGAGCAATTAATGAGGTCTGCAGGGCAACCGTGAGCAGATTGTTGACGGTCAGAAAGTCGGGTGAGAGCAGGGCAAACCATACCAGAATCACCAGCAAAATCAAGTAGGTGCTGGCGCGGCGGATGAACGATAGCAGCTGGTTTGAAGAATTGCTGGATTTCATCAATGCACCTCGCTTCCCTTCATCAGGCCTGCCCGGTGGCTGCCTGCATGATGCGGTCCTGGCTGGCTTCCTCACGGCTCAGTTCGGCAACCAGACGCCCTTCGCGCATTACCAGAATCCGGTCGCTGACCCCAAGTACTTCCGGTAATTCGGAAGAAATCATCAAAATCGCCATGCCCTGCGCGGCCAGTTCGTTCATCAGGGCGTGGATTTCCGCCTTTGCGCCGACATCCACCCCGCGGGTCGGCTCATCCATGATCAGCACCTTGGGGTTGAGCGCCAGCCAGCGGGCGATGATCACTTTTTGTTGATTGCCGCCCGAAAGATTGCGGACCTGCTGGTTGAGCGATGGCGTGCGCACGCGCAAACGTTCCACCAGTTCACGCACAATCTGATTGACGGCGCGGAAATTGATGAAACTGAAGCGTGAAAGCCGTTGAAGCAAACCGGCGGCGGCATTGTAACGTACACTTTGCTTGAGGAACAACCCCTGGGCTTTGCGATCTTCCGGCACCAGTCCGATCCCCAGCCGGATGGCATCCCGCGGGGAACGCAGGCGCACCGGCTTGCCTTCAAGCCAGATTTCGCCTCCTTTGAGCGGGTCGGCGCCGAACAACAGGCGGGCAACGTTGGTGCGCCCGGAGCCGACCAGTCCGGCCATGCCGACAATCTCGCCGCGGTGAAGTTCAAAAGAAACCCCGCGCACCTCCTTGCCGGCCTGCAAATTCACCGCCTTCAAAATCGGTTCACCGCGCTGGGTATTGCTTTTTGGAAAAAATTCGGTCAGTTCTCGCCCAACCATCAACTGCACCAGCCGGTTGGGGGTGAATTCGGCGGCATTGCCTTCGGCTACCAGCTGCCCGTCACGCATCACGGCAATCCGGTCAGCCAGCTCAAAGACCTCTTCCAGCCGGTGGGAGATGTAGATCAGGGCAACGCCTTCCTGACGCAGGGTGCGCACCAGCCGGAAGAGCGTTTCGGTTTCGCGGCTGGTCAGTGAACTGGTAGGCTCATCCAGCGCAATCAGGCGCGCCTGATAGGAAAGGGCTTTGGCAATTTCAACCAGCTGGCGTTCGGCAATGCTCAAATCGGCCACTTTGGCGCGTGCCGAAACCTCAATACCCAGCCGGTCCAGCTCTTGCTGGGCCAGCCGATAAACCTGCGGCCAGTCAATCCAACCGCCCAGGCGGCGGGGTTCCCGTCCCAAGTAAATGTTCTGTCCGACGGTCAATTCGGGAATGAGCGCCAGTTCCTGATGAATCATGGTGATGCCCAGTTCCAATGCCCGGCGCGGCGAAGTGATTTGCACCGGCTGACCATCCAGGTAAATGTTTCCCGAATCGAGTTGCACCACGCCGTTGACAATGTTCATCAGCGTGGATTTACCGGCGCCATTTTCGCCGACCAGCGCCAGAATCTGACCGCCGTACACTTCCAGACTGACATCCTGGACAGCCTGCACGCCGGGAAAGGCTTTGTAAATATGCTCCAGCTTGAGACGGGGAATGTCTTGTGTCATGCAACCTCGAAAAAAAGGGGGGCAGGGGGCGGCCCAGCCGCCCCCAAACCCGTTGGTTTGTCGCTTATTTGGTAACCAGATTGAGCGGTACGGGGATGTAGGTTTCGACTTTACCGCCGCTCAGGTATTTGACAGCCGTTTCAACAGCCAGTTTGCCCATCACATCTGGCTGCTGGGCAACGGTGGCGGCCAGTTTGCCGTCCTTGACGGCCTGCACGGCGTCGTCAATGGCATCGAAGCCGACAAAGACGATGCCGGTACGACCGGCGGCTTCGGCGGCCTGAATGGCGCCGAGGATCATCTCGTCATTGTGGGCGAAGACGCCGTTGATTTCGGGCTGGGCCTGCAGGATGTTCTCGAAGACCTTCAAGCCCTTGTCGCGGTTGAAGTCGGCAGTTTGCTGTGCAACGATCTGGGCATCCTTGCAGGAGGTGGACATGTAGTCGTTGAAGCCCTGGCCGCGGTCGCGGGCGGCGGAGGTACCGGCGATGCCCTGCAGTTCAACGACCTTGCCTTTGCCGCCGATCGCTTTGCAGAGGAACTCGGCTGCCATCTTGCCGCCGGCGACGTTATCGGAGGCGATGTGGGAAACGACGGTGCCGCCGTTGGCGCCGCGGTCAACGGTGAAGACGGGGATGCCGGCGTCATTGGCTTTCTGGATGGCGGGGACGACGGCGTCGGAGTCGGTTGGGTTGATGAGCAGGGCGGAGACCTTCTTGTTGATCAGGTCTTCGATGCCGGCGGTCATCTTGGCGGAGTCATCCTGAGCGTCCACGACGATGAGTTTGACGCCGGCGGCATCGGCCGCCTTTTGAGCGCCATCCCGCAGGGTGACGAAGAAGGGGTTGTTCAGCGTGGAAATGACCAGCCCCAGGGTTACTTCGCCCGTCTGTGGCGGGGTGGTAGGCTGCTGCGCAGGTGTGGTTGGGGTGGGTTGAGCGCAAGCCGCCAGGAGCAGGGAGACGAGCATCACAATGGAAATGAGCTTAAGCAGGTTTTTCATGGTTCTCCTCCGGTTGTTAAGTTATGGAATTTCGTTCAATGAGATGGGTTTTTGTGAATACAGGGTTGCCTCTTCTTCCAAAAAGATTCATAAACCTCCTTTCCGTTTGAACCAGTCATTCGTGTTGCACAATCATCTGGTTGGTGGGCTAAACGCTTTATGCAGCAGAAGCGCCAGCGCAATCACCACCCCTTTAACCACCTGCTCCCACAGCGGGGAAACATTCAACAGGTTGAGACCGTTGTTGAGCGTTTCGATGAGCAGGGTACCCAGCAGGGTGCCGGCCAGGCCGCCCTCACCGCCGGCGAAGCTGGTACCGCCAACCACCACGGCGGCAATGGCGTTGAATTCATAGCCCTGCCCGATGATCGGCTGCGCCGAGTCGAGGCGAGCCACCAGCACCAGCCCGGCCAGCGCGGCGCAAAAACCGGAAATGGCATACACCAGCACGGTCATCCGGTCGGTGGGTACGCCGGCCAGTTTGGCGGCGTTGAGGTTATCGCCCATCAGGTAGATTTGGGCGCCGTATTTGGTACGGCTCAGGAAAATCCACCCGGCGGCAAACACCAGTAAGGTCAGAAAGATGGGCACCGGAATACCGGCAACCACACCGGTACCAATCCAGCGGAAGGCGGGCGGCAGACCGGTGATCGGTTGACCCTGGGTATACATCAGCGTCAACCCGCGCGCCACGGTCAGCATACCGAGGGTGGCGATGAAGGGCGGAATTTTTGCGCGGGTAATCATCAAGCCGTTGATCATCCCCAGCACCGTACCCACGGCCAGCGCAGCCAGCACAGCTACCGCAACCGGTTGACCCTGCTTCATCAGCGAGGCGCCGATGGTGACGGCAAGCGCCAGCACCGACCCTACCGAAAGGTCAATCCCGCCGGTCAGAATGACCAGCGTCATGCCCACGCTGATGATGCCGTTGATGGTGGCCTGCCGCAGGATGTTGATCAGGTTGGCGGAGGTGAGAAAACGCTCCGAAAGCAGGGAGAGCGCCAGAATCAGCAGCAGAAAGGAAAACATCAACCCAAAGCGCTGCAAGAAGGCGCGCCGGTCAAAGGCAGAGGCCTGGGTGGCTGGCTGGGCAGGGATCATGGACATACTCTGCTTTCCCCAAAACTAAAAAACAACGCCGGCGACCAGAATCACATTGGCGTAGGGTGTGAATTCACCGGTGCGCACCACGGCGCGCGCTCGAGCGCAATGTTCTTTCAATTCGCTGTGGCTGATTTCTTCAAAGGGGGTGTCCGGCAGCAGCCGTTTCAATTCCGCCAGAACCTGCGGGCTGACCTGAGCGGTTTCGCGCGCCACCAGCACCTTTTCGACCCGCATCTCTTCCAGCACGGTGCGGACGGTGTCTGTAAATGAAGGGATGTTTTTGGTCAGCGCCAGATCAATCCGCAGCGTTTCAGGGGGAATCGGCAGGCCGGCGTCCCCAATCACCAGCATATCGCCGTGACCCAGGCTGGCAATGACTTCAGAAAGGGCGATGTTCAGCAGGGGGGTTTTCTTCATAGACCGCGCTCCTTCAAAAAGTGGATCAGTTCTTCCCGGTTGGGCATGGAGGGCTGTGCGCCCGGGCGGGTGACCGCGATGGCACCGGCGGCATTGCCCCACAGCACCGCTTCGCGCAGGCTCTTGCCTTCCGCCAGCGCCACACTGAAGGCAGCCGCAAAGGCATCGCCGGCGGCAACCGTATCCACCACCGGTACTTTGAAGGCGGCCAGTTTTTCCTGGGTGTGAGGAGCAACCAGCAGCGCGCCTTCTTCTCCCAGCGTGACTACCAGATTGCGCACCCCGTTCGACATCAGACGGGCGGCGGCGGTGTGGTAGTCCGCTTCGCCTTCGGCGAGCAGATGCAATTCATGCTGATTGGGGAGCAGGTAGTCAACCTTTGCCAGCAGGCTTTGCGGCAGCGGGCGTGCCGGCGCCGGGTTGAGCACTACCGGAATGCCGCGCCGCCGAGCCAGTTCAGCGGCGGCTTCGACGGCCTCCAGCGGACATTCCAGCTGCATCAGCAGCAGGCTGGCGCCTTCAAAGGCGGCTGCCGCCTGCTCAATATCCTGCGGCGAAACCTGCATGTTGGCGCCGGAGGCGACCACAATGGTGTTTTGTCCGGCTTCATCCAGGGTGATGAGAGCAACACCGGTTGCGGCATGGGGATCACGGCGGATGAAGGTGGTATCCACCCCGTCCTGCCGGGCGGTTTGCAGCAGGGCATCCCCAAAGGCGTCCTGGCCGACTCGGCCGATCATGCGCACCCGGGCGCCCAACCGCGCGGCAGCCACTGCCTGATTGGCGCCTTTTCCACCCGGAAACGTCTGGAACTGGCTGCCGATCAGCGTTTCTCCGGGGCGGGGGTGGCGCGGTGCGCGCACCACCAGATCCATGTTCAAGCTGCCAACAACAACAAGGGTATGATTCATGCGATCCTCCGTGTGGATTGACGTTCCACCAACCGGATGGGCAGGATGCGGGTGCGCGCCGGCAAGCCGGGATCGGCAATCCGTTCCAGAATCATGTGGACGGCGGCATCGGCCATGGCGTTTTTATCCTGACGGATGGTGGTGAGGGGCGGGGTAACATAGGAGGCCAGTTCGATGTCATCGTAACCCGCCAGGGAACAATCTTGAGGGACTTGCAGGCCGGCTTCAGCCAGGGCGCGCATTGCGCCGATCGCCATCATATCGTTGCAGATGAAGAAAGCCGTCGGGCGGGGGGCGCTGTGGAGCAGCTGGCTGACGGCCAGATAGCCGGAATGGGGGTGAAAATCGCCTTTTCGGATGAGGGTTTCGTCCACGGGGAGGGAGCGTTCCTGCAATGCCTGCCGGTAGCCGATCACCCGCTCGGCGCTCGGGGTGAGGTTGGAAGGCCCGGTGATGCAGGCAATCCGCCGATGACCGAGGTCTAACAGGTAGCGGATGGCGGTCAGGCCGCCCTGCAGGTTATCGGTCAGCACGGTGTCCACCTCCAGACCGCTCAGGCGGCGGTCCACCACCACCACCGGCAG